>JAGGXO010000098.1 GCA_021163015.1 Candidatus Bipolaricaulota bacterium | reverse complement strand
TCGGCTGGCGCCATCAGAGATACAGTCGAAGTGATTGATGTCGAGGAGATTCCGTTTACGTACATGCCGGGGAAGCGCGAGAAGATCCGTATCCGCGTGAAGGGACAGGTGCTCCGATGAATAAGGGCAAATCGAGCGCACGCGAGATCCTCAAAGAGTGGGGGGTCACTAATTTTCGCGTGATAGACAAGAAAGCGATCAGCGAGATCACGCTGGGTGCCTCGATTCTCGCCACCGGAGGAGGGGGCGATCCGGAGATCGGCCTCTTGTGGACGTACAAGGTCCTCGATGAGGGGAAGGAAATCCTGATGGTCGATCCGATGGACGTTCCCGACGAGATTCAGACGGCGAGCACGGCCTGTCTGGGAGCGGCGATCGTCCTCACGGAGAAGCCGCCGAGTAGCGATGTACTGAGCCTGGCAATGGAGCGTTTGGAGACGTACATGGGACGGAAGATCCAGGCGACGATCCCTCTTGAGTGTGGAGGAGTCAACTCTCCTGTCTCCTACGCGGCTGCCGGTGAGATGGGTATTCCCGTGATCGATGTCGACGGGATGAATCGAGCCTTTCCCGAGCTGCAGATGACCTCATGGGTAACGCATGGGATGCACTCCTCTCCCACTGTATCGGTCGATGATCGCAAGAACGTCACGGTGATCGACACTGGGGATGACGATGTGCTCGCTGAGACACTCGCCCGTCGAGCGGCGATGGCCTACGGCGGCATCTCCTGGATCGCCACTTATCCCTTGACCGGCTCTCAGATGAAAGAGACGTCGATCCTCAATTCACAGAGCATCGCCTGGGCGGTGGGCCGCGCGGTGATGCGCGCCCGCCAGGAGCACCTCGACCCGATCGATGAGTTGCTGAACAGCCTGAAGGAAGAGCGCAACGTAGAAGGATTCCGCGTCTTCCGTGGCAAGATCATCGACATCAATCGCGACTTTGGCTCGGAGACGAACAAGGGCTTCACATTGGGAACAGTCACCCTGGACGGGATCGACTCCTACAAGGGACAGACCGCCACCCTCGACTTCCAGAACGAGTGGCTGAACCTGCGCGTCGATGGGAAGGTCCTCTGTCTCCCGCCCGATCTCATCGCCATCCTCGACTCGGAGACGGGAGAGCCAATCCGCACCGACATCATGAAGTACGGCTATCGGGGAACGATCGTCCTCATCCCGGCACACAAGCGGATGAGAAGCGCCAAAGGGATCGAGATGTTCGGGCCGAGGCACTTCGGCTACGATCTGGACTATGTACCAGTAGAAAAACTGAACACCGCGGGAGGTGCTGCCTGATGAATATGAAGACCCTTATCGATACCGATTCTCGCTACAAGGATGTGCTGCAAGCGATCATCGATTCCCCGTACATCGAACGCTCCGCGCTGGAGGAGAAATTGGACCTCCCGCAGGCGGATTTGGAATCGCTCCTTGATACCCTCTCCGAGGAGATGATCATTTTGGAGCTTGCCGGTCAGGCAGATTCCAGCCTCGAATCCCGCGTGCCGAAGAAGGTATACCTGGTCAATCCCGAACAGGAGAAATCTATCCGTGAACACATCTGATTGTATCTATCTCTCGCAACGGGTAGACGCACTAATTGAACTGATGCGAAGAGAAGGCCTTGATCTTGCCCTGCTCTTCGATCGGGACAACATCCGTTACTTTACCGGGTTTCGCCTCAATCGCGTAGTGAGTTCCATGCTAGCCATCTCTCCCACAGAAGGGGCAACGTACATCGTTGCTAAACTGGATCTCAACCGCGCCAAACGTGATTGCTGGATTGACCAAATTATCTCGTTTCCCGAGGACACGCCCAACTACCTGGACGTATTGCACAGCCTGATTAGCCCAGCAACAAGATCAATCGGAACCGAGAAAGACACAATAACTCTAGCACAGGCCGACTACTTGAAAAACATCGCGGGAGATAACCGTGAGCTCGTCGATGTGCGCTCATTGACAGCCAAGCTGCGCGTGATTAAATCGCCACAAGAGATCGAGAATCTGCATAGGGCAGCCGATATCGCCAGCCACGCCATGGAACAGGTGCAGGGGACAATTCAGCCTGGCATGCGCGAAGCCGAGCTTTCTGCATGGGTAATGTACCTTATGGCGCAGGGAGGAGCGGAAGGATCATCGTTTGAGCCCTTCTTCATGTCCGGTGAAGACGCGTGGTTACCTCAGCGGATCTCATCGCAAAAGAAACTGCGCGAGGGGGAATTGGCTCTCCTCGACATGGGAGCGATCTATGATGGGTACTGTTCGGATACAACGCGTACGTTTGGAGTGGGAGAACTGTCACCGAAACAGATAGAGATCTTCCACGTTGCCCGAGAAGCGCAGCAGGCAGCAATTGATTCCGTTTGCTCAGGAGTGGCCGCATGCGATGTCGATGCCGCAGCACGCACCGTCGTCAAAGACGCCGGTTATGGGAAGTTCTTTCCACATCTTACCGGACACGGCGTTGGCCTCTCGACGCACGAGGCACCGAT
>JAGGXO010000046.1 GCA_021163015.1 Candidatus Bipolaricaulota bacterium | reverse complement strand
TGACCGATAGAGGGAGATCACTGCGAGAGAATGTTGAGAAGAAATGGCACAGGCTGGAGGAACAGATGCTCAGTGGTTTTTCAAGCAAAGAGCGCCAGACTATGCGCGAATACCTTCTGAAGATAAGTGCCAATCTGGACTTTGACGTACAGGAGGATAATGCACCTCATGAATAGGACATCCGGAGGGCTGAGAAGATGAAATCGTTGCGCCGGATGTTCGGCTTTGTGAAGCCGTACCGCGTTCAGGCGATAGTTGCTCTCATTCTTCTCTTGGGGATGGTGGGGGCCGACCTTCTCATCCCTCGCCTGACGCAGCGGATCATTGATCGCGGGATCGCCGCGCAGAACATGCATGTGATTGTCTCGACGGCATTGATCATGGTCGGTGTGGCGCTTCTGAGCGCACTCTTTTCCATTGGAAACACGATCCTCTCCGTTCGCGTTGCACAAGGATTTGCTGCAGATGTACGAAGCAGCATCGTACGTAAGGTGCAGACGTTCTCGTTTGGCAACCTCGATCGGCTTCGTACGGGCAAGCTCCTCGTGCGCACGACGAGCGATGTAAACATGGTACAGTCAATTGTTACCATGTCTCTTCGGATCCTCACCCGTGCTCCGGCGTGGATTGTGGGAAGTATCGTCATGCTAGTTATTACGAGTAGAAGACTCTCCATCGTGATGGTTGGATTCCTTCCTGTCATTGCCGTAATGATAATCTTGTTCATGCGCAAAGCTCAGCCGCTCTTCCTGTTGGTGCAGAGGGCACTTGACCGGTTAAACACTGTCTTGCAGGAGAATCTGGCCGGGATGCGCCTGATCAAAGCATTCGTGCGTGTTGCTCATGAGAAGGAGCGATTCAGCGAAGCGAACATCGAACTAATGCGCAAGAACATCAGCGTGATGGAGCTGATGGCCCTACTCGTTCCGACGATGCTTCTCATCGTCAATTTGGGGGTCGTTGCCGCGATCTGGTTTGGTGGCATCTCCGTTATCCACAAGAGCCTGACGGCTGGGGAGCTTGTTGCCTCGATCAACTACATGAACTTTGCTCTCTTCCCCATCCTCATGTTGGCAGGGATGATCGGTCCACTCTCCGCGGCTGATGCTTCGTCAGTCAGGATCCTGGAAGTCCTCGATAGTGACGCAGAGATCAAGGAGAAGGAGAATGCTCGACCACTCAAGAACGTCCGTGGAAAGATCGAGTTTGAGGACGTCTCGTTCAGTTACTCCTCAGACGGGAATGATCCGGTCCTAAGAGGAATTAGCTTCGTCGCTGAACCCGGGGATACGATGGCAATTCTCGGAGCGACTGGGGCCGGAAAATCATCACTCATTCACCTTGTCCCACGCTTCTACGATGTGAGTATTGGCCGAGTAATGATAGATGGCATCGATGTGCGAGATTTCAAGCTGGATTCTCTCAGATCACACATCGGGTTGGCGCTGCAGGAGGCGGTTTTGTTTGATGGCACGATACGCGACAACATCTGTTATGGCAGACCGCAGGCGAGCGAGGAAGAGCTTATTGCGGCCGCCATGGCGGCGCAGGCGCACACGTTCATAAGAGCACTTCCTGATGGCTACGACACGCACGTGGGTGAGCGCGGTGTGACCCTCTCTGGGGGGGAGAAGCAGAGGATCGCCATCGCGCGAGCACTCCTTGTGCGTCCGAAGATCCTCATTCTTGATGACTCGACGAGTGCGGTCGATGTCGAGACAGAGGCGCTGCTGCAGGACGCCCTTGACAGGCTGATCGCCCAATCGGAACACGGCACAACGCGGTTCGTCGTTGCACAGCGTATCAGCACTGTTCTCTTGGCTGACAAGATCATCGTTCTGGACCGTGGAGAAATCGCGGCGATCGGGACGCATAAGGAGCTCCTCAAGACATCGAGCATCTATCAGGAGATCTACCGCTCCCAACTGGGGGATGGAGGCACAGCTCATGCCTAAGGAGAGTTCGGCGCGAGTGAACGCTGGTTCCGGCTCGGGGATGCCAGGGCCAGGCGGGCACGGAAGAAGCACGAAGATCGAAAAGGCGCGCGATCCACGGGGGGCGGTTCGTCGCTTGTTACAGTATCTTCGCTCGCAGAGATGGCTCCTTGTCAGTGTATTCGCTCTTGCTGTCGTAGGCACGATTCTTGCACTGTTGGGTCCATTCCTGATGGGGATGGCGATCGACAAGGCGATTAAAGGATCTAGCCTGCAGGAGCTACTGCGTGTGAGTTTGTTGATGCTCGGGGTCTATCTTGGCTCATGGTTGAGTCAGATCGGACAGAACGTGCTCACGGCACGGGCTGCACAGCGGGTGATGCGTGATCTGCGCGCACACCTGTTCTCGCATCTGCAAACGCTCAGCCTCAGCTTTTTCGATCACCACCCGCATGGGGATCTCATGAGTCGGCTAACAAACGACATGGATAACATCAGTCGCGTTCTCTCTCAGAATGCCACGCAGTTGTTCACCGGATTTCTCACATTGTTTGGGATTCTTGGCATGATGTTCGTTCTCAATCCCTATCTCGCCCTCGGATCGATGCTTGTTTTCCCATTGATGTTCACGTTGGTTGCGGTTGTTGGCAGGCGCACTCGCAAGGGATATCGCGGCCTGCAAGCGCGGATAGGGCAACTGAATGGTCAATTGGTCGAGATGTACAGCGGCCAGCGCGTGATCATCGCCTTCGCACAGCAGAAGACGACGCTGAAACGATTTGACGTGGCAAACGAGGCCGTGCGCCAGATGGGGATACGTGCACAGACGTACGCGATGCTCATGCCGCCGCTGCTTGGGATCCTCTCTAACGCCAACACCGCTGTGATCGCTGGTCTCGGCGGCTGGATGACTCTGCGTGGTATGGCGAGCGTGGGGATTATCGCCGCATTCATCATGTATTCTCGACGCTTTGCTCAACCGCTGCGGCAGCTGGGAAACCTGTACAACCAGGTGCAAGGGGCAGTTGCCGGAGCGGAGCGCATCTTTGAGATCATCGACACCGTGCCGCAGATCACCGATGTGCCGGATGCTATAGAACTGGAACAGATCACCGGCGAGGTGGCCTTCGACCACGTCAGCTTCTCCTACCTGCCGAACGTGCCGGTGTTGAAGGACATATCCC
>JAGGXO010000130.1 GCA_021163015.1 Candidatus Bipolaricaulota bacterium | reverse complement strand
TACTCGGAGAGGCCGAGGAGGTCCTGCAGCACGAGGACTCCCTTCTTCGTCTTGCGCGGCATGATCGGTGAGAAGGCGAGGACGATCAGGGCTGATAGAATTATCGCTAGCCCCAGATAGAGCGACCCGCTGTAAAACCCGATCACGATTCCAAGTACGACTCCGAACATTCCCACACCAGCGTACGACTTTCGCGTGCGCTCTGGATTGTTCGGGTAGTACCCCTTCTTGATCAGGCCGCTGTACAGCGCCGATTTCAGCTTGGGTAGTGTCTTGTAGAACTCGTTCTCCATCGACGAGAGGAGGCGCTTATCAGCGTGAGATGAGTCGAACATCGCGTTGAGCAGGATCGTCTCGGCGCCGGATAGGTCCGCGTCGGCGTCCTTCTCCCTGACGAACTCATAGTCAAGCGGTCCAGAATGGCCGAAGAAACCCTTGATCTTATCCGCGATCCCGGACTCCTCAGCCCCAACCTCTTTGATCGTAAGGTATCCCTTCACCGCCAAGCCGATCACCATCGCCGAGATATCACGCAGATCGGCGCGATCATCGATTAATACACCAGCCTCTCCCGGATGCATCCCCTTCGGTGGTTCGAATCGTGGGGCGATCGTGGCCTTGCGCGGGTCCTTGCCCACCTTGAGCCACACGAAGAACATCACGATCAGCGTGAGGATCGGCAGGGCTGCGTACTTGTTGGCGTTCAAGAACCACATTATCCGTTGCCATGTCGTCGGTGCTGCGATCGCAATCTGATCACGCGGGATGGACATGTCGATCGTCAATCCCTCACCGGGCAAGAGCAATCCACTGTTGAAGACGAATCTTCCCTGATCATCGATCGTGGCTTCTCTGCGCCGCGTATTGTTCCCGTAGTAGCCGATGTACGACGTTGTTGCGACATCGGAGGTGTTCACCGAGCTTGGCAGGATAACGGTCGCTGACGCGTTATCGATCGGGATCGCCCAGTCGTTTCCCGTTACGTTCCAGTAGAGCTGGATGTAGTCATCGTGAAACAGAATGGCGCGAGCAACGGTGTAGGTGATCGTGTACGTGTGCGTCCCAATGATTGTGCGATCGGAGTCGCCGATGCGTACGTATAGGTTCCGCCCGCGCCTGCGCGTTGTGTACTGGACATTCCCTCCGTCCTGGGTGACCGAAGTGACATGAAGAGAGACCGTGATGTTCTCTCCCGTGGAACGCTTGTAGGAAACAGGAATGAAACGCTCGATTCCGTGATGCGGGCTGTAGAAATTGACATCAAGCTTCTCTTCGATGTGGAGCGTCCCTTTCCCATCAAGCGCAATCTGAGCATCGAACGCAGTGATGCGTAGCGTAGCGGAAGCGGCAACTGAGATGACCAGAGTGAGAAGAAGGAAGATGCCGATCTTGCGCATCAGAAGTGCACCCTCGGAGCCTCCCGCTGCTCTGCCCCGGGAAGAGTATAAAACTCGCGCTCCTTGAAATGGAACATGTTCGCGATCATGCTTTGCGGAAAGACAGCGATCGACGTGTTCAGATCGCGCACGACGGCGTTGTAGTAGGTGCGGGCGCGCTGCACTGAGTCCTCGATCTCTTCCATCGTCTGTTGCAGCTTGATGAAGTTCTCGTTTGCCTTTAGCTCGGGGTAGTTCTCTACTACGGCAAACAGTGACTTTAACGCTCCCTTCAACCCCTCCTCCGCAACCGCCTGCTGCTGCGGGGAAGAGGCATCTATTGCCTTCGCGCGCGCTAGCGTTACTTGCTCGAATACCCCGCTTTCGTGCTTCGCATAACCCTTCACGGTTTCCACCAAGTTGGGGATCAGATCCCATCTACGTTTAAGCTGCGTGTCGATATCGTGCCACGACTCCTCAGCGCGAATCTTCAGACGTACAAGCCTATTGTAGGCAAGGATTCCCCAGCCAAGCACAAATGCTACAACAAGAATCACAATGAAGCCTGCGCTCATGTTCCCTCCTTTGCATATCGACCGATTGTAGCCAAGACTGGCTCGTAGACCAAATCTCTCCTCCTATGGGGATGCTCGGCATTGAAAACCGTGAATGGGAGTAGTAAAGTCAGTCAGACAGCCTTACCGATATCTGGAGGTAGCCATGCACAAGAGATTGTTCACGCCGGGGCCGACGGAAGTCCGTGCCGACATACTGAAGGAACTCGCTACGCCGCAGATCCATCACCGCGCTCCCGAGTTCGCTGACCTGTACGCCGAGATTCAGCCGAAGCTGCAGAAGCTGCTGTACACGCAGAACCCAGTCTTTCTGTACACATCTTCTTCAACCGGAGCGATGGAGTCCGCAGTGACGAATCTCGTCGCCAAGCGATGCCTCAACCTGGTCAACGGAGCGTTCTCCAAGCGTTGGCACGAGATCACTGAGGGGAACAGCGTTCCCTGCGATGCTCTCTCCGTCGATTGGGATAGAGCGATCAAGCCAGAGATGGTCGGCGAGCAGCTTAAGACCGGGAAGTACGATGCGGTGACGCTCGTTTTGAACGAGACCTCCACCGGGATGATGAATCCGGTGAAGGAGATTGCTGAGGTCGTGAACTCCTATCCCGATGTCTTGCTCCTTGTCGATGCAGTGAGCGGGATGGCAGGAGTGAAGATCGATACCGATGCTTGGAAGCTCGACTTCGTCCTCGCCGGCGTGCAGAAGGCGTTCGCCCTTCCCGCGGGACTGGCCGTTGCGGCTGTGAGTGAGCGAGCACTGGAAAGGGCGAAGAGCGTCCCGCCCCGCAGTTATTACTTCAACCTGAACCACATCTACAAATACCACAAGAAGAACCAGACCCCGTCCACCCCGGCGATCCCGCACATGTTCGCGCTGAACGCGCAGCTCTCGGAGATGCTCGCTGAAGGGATCGAGAATCGTTTTGCCAGACACGAGAAGATGGCTGGTATCGTGCAGGCATGGGCGAAGAAGAACTTCGACATCTATCCTGAAGAGGGGTATTGGTCGAAGACGCTCACTTGTGTGAAGAACACGCGCGGCGTCGACGTGCCTGACCTGATTGATAGGCTGGCGGCGGAGTACAACGTGCGCATCTCCAACGGTTACGGTGCGCTGAAGAACGAGACGTTCCGCATCGCACACATGGGGGACAGTCAGCCCGATGAGATCGAGGGCCTGTTGCGAGCGATCGATACGATCCTTGGCCTGTAAGAAGGAGGCGAGATGACATTCAAGGTACTTGCATCGGATCCGCTGGCAAAGAGCGCTGTCGAGCAGATGCGCGATGCCGGCCTGGTCGTCGATGAGAAGACGGATCTGTCTGTCGATCAGCTAAAGGCTGAGATTGCAGACTATGATGCGATCGTCGTGCGCAGCGCGACCAAAGTGCGCGCCGAGATCATCGATGCCGCTATAAACCTGAAGCTGATCGTGCGCGCCGGTGTCGGCCTGGACAACATCGATGTCGACTACGCCAAGGATAAGGGGATCGCCGTGCGCAACACACCGGCGGCGAGCTCCAACTCGGTTGCCGAGCTGGCCCTCGGTCATCTCATATCCCTCGCCCGCTACATCGGCCGCGGTACGGTCTCCGTAAAGAATGGAAAGTGGGAGAAGAAGGCGCTTAAAGGGATCGAGATCGACGGCAAGACGCTGGGG
>JAGGXO010000028.1 GCA_021163015.1 Candidatus Bipolaricaulota bacterium | reverse complement strand
CCGCTGTAGTACGTTCGGTCCATCGTGTTTCAGAAACTCGGCATGTCGCCTGTGCAGAGCCACTTGTTTACCGACTGGACTCAGAGGAGAAAAGGGAATCACTTCTCTATTTTCTTCATTATCTTTTCCGTAAGGAAGAATTCCGCGAAGGGCAAATAGGCATACTTGAGCGGGCATTGGCTCGTAAGGATGTCATCGGTCTGCTTCCTACAGGGGCGGGCAAGTCTCTCTGTTACCAGTTGTCAGCCTTGCTACAACCCGGCATTACCCTCGTCGTCGATCCCATAAAGTCTTTGATGCACGACCAGGACGACCATCTTAGAGAAGCGGGTATCGATACCACAACCTTCATCGATTCTTCGCTCAAGGGAGTTGAGAAGCGGAAGCGAATCAAGAGTTTCCAGGATGGGGAGTTCCTATTTGCATTTGTAAGCCCGGAGCGGCTCATGATCCAGGAGTTCCGTGACGCCCTGACCAACATGCGCACGGCATCTAGTCCTAAATGGTTCTCCTACTGTGTTATAGACGAGGCACACTGCGTTTCCGAATGGGGCCATGATTTTCGCCCCGCCTACTTGCGATTAGGGGAAAATGCACGCAAGTTCTGTAAACCAGCTTCCAATGCTCTCCCGTTCATCGCCTTGACTGGAACGGCGTCGTTCGATGTACTGAGCGATGTCCAACGAGAGCTCGAGCTTGAAGATGATGAGGCCATCGTGACTCTGGGGACATATGAGCGCGAGGAATTGCAGTTTGAAATCATACGGGTCCCGGAGCCACAGGACCTGCCCACAGACAAGAAAAATGACTGGGAAGCACCTGCCACACAGAAAAAACTATATCTCACCAATTGGCTGAGGAAGCTTCCCCGGCGGTTTGGACATAACGATGATGAGGATTATCTCTTCTATGAGCCTAATGGCGAAGAAACTAATTCTGGATTGGTCTTCTGTCCCCATGTTGGAGGCCCGTTTGGAATCCATGAAGTGGCAAAATACCTCAAAGAGAATATTCCACGAATGACAGATAGTGTAAGCAAGTATGGTGGTGAAAAAACAGAAGGCGTAGAGGTCGAGGATCTCGAGGAAACCCAGCGGAGGTTCAGAAAAAACGACCTCGTATTGCTTGTAGCCACCAAGTCTTTTGGTATGGGAATTGACAAACCCAATATCCGCTACACTCTCCACTTCAACATGCCGCAATCACTTGAGGCCTTCTATCAGGAGGCTGGGCGTGCTGGACGCGACCGAAAGAAAGCCGTGTGCGGATTATTTCTCTCCAAGAAGTTCTCCGATAAGAAACTTATGCAGAGCTTCATTGATGATGCATTCAGAGGGGAGGATAAAGAAAAGCGGGTAATCTATGAATTGCTCAATAGTATCGAGCCTTCTCATGGTTCTGTTCCTGGCATAGAGCGAATGCTTGAAGATATGGACGTGAGCCAGACGGAGAAACTCACCATTCCTCTTGAGAATAAACGTATGAAGGAGATAGCTCGATACACGCGAAAAGATATTGAAAAAGTCCGAAAGGCCTACAAGTTTTGCTATAAGGTAGAGAAATTTGCAGGGAAGCTTTGGGTTAGCGTACACGATGACCTAAAAAGAGATTTCGAACACATACGAACGGAATCGGAGACATTCAAAGCCATATACCGGTTATCCGTAGTTGGGGCTATCGAGGACTATACAGTTGACTACAGCAAGAGGCTAATCAAAGCGACGATTACGAAGCACGCAGATGATGGGTACGTCAAGATGCTTTCCCAGTATGTATCGAAGTACATGTCCAAAGAGGAGGCAAAACGTGTTCCAGAAGAGATCGCGCAGCGCAAGGGCAAGACGGTTCTGCAGAAGTGTCTAGGGTACCTGATGTCGTTCGTATACGAGCGTATCAAGAAACGACGGGAAGAAGCACTTAACGTCATGGAACAAGCAGCCAAGGTGGGGGCCTATCCAAATGACAACCCTGAGAAAGATAAGGATGCTTGCCAGCGCGACTTTAGCGGTTTTGTATACAGCTATTTTGATTCTCGCTACACACCTGAACTACGTAAGAGTCTCTACGAATATGACATAGACCTTGTCTGGCGGTATATCGATGAAGTGAAGGGAGAACCAGGCTCAACAAGACACTTGCGCGGCTCATGCGACCGCCTTCTAGTGGAGAACCCCGATAATGCTGCGTTATTGCTGTTACGCGCGTATGCACGGATTATCCTAGCATACAGCAAGGAAGATGTTATAAGAGACTTACGAAGAGGCTTTAAATTGTTCAAGGTAAAGATAGGGTACTCTTCTACCGTGAAGGCTGCTTCACGATGTTATCGGGAGGTCGAAAGACAAGGAGATCAGATGCTTCCTGCTATCCAGGGAGAGATGATCAAGCTCCATCTCGACTGGCTTAGAGAGTTCAATTCTAGATTTGAAGGAGAGTGATCCGATGAGTGATACCGCTGCGGTAAATGACCATCTGGCTGAACTAGAATCTGAGCTAGAACGGCTAAGCAAGTCTGTAGATGAAATCCATGCGGCACAAGAGGCGGCCACCGAAGCCGTATCCGCCAGCAAAGAAGTGTTATCAGCGCTAAAACAAGTGACCAGCTGGTACCAGAAGCAACAAGAACGCGATATGGAGATCGGTAATGAGATACACGAAGTACTTGACAAGATATCGCAAGTAGATTTTCCTTCAAGGTTAGACAAACTGGATAATACCGTAAGTGCCGTCAACCTTGGTGTCCAAAACCTCAGAACAGACATTCAGCACCTTTCCCAGAAGTTCGAGGAAGTAGAGGATCATTTCGCCTCTCTGCATCACGCTCTTATGTTACAGCGAGGGATGAGTTTCGTAATAGCTGCTCTCGTTGTTGGAGGGTTGATCGCCTCTCTCTTGCTCAGCTGAGGAACCGGTTTTGACCACTAATCGGCATCTCAAACAGGGCTTAATCGAGAGAAGTATTTGGGGGATCTACCGATCGACACTCAGGCCTAATCAGGAAAGAGAGGAAGATGGACAACAAAGAAGCGGGACGGATGTGGAACGACAACGCGGATGTCTGGACTGAACTGAGCCGGGCTGGCTACGACGTCTGTCGCGATCTGTTCAATACGCCTACCTTCCTTGACATTCTTCCCGACATTGATGGGCTTGAAGGGCTCGACATCGGTTGCGGCGAGGGGCACAACACACGCCTCCTGGCGCGTCGCGGAGCGAGGATGACCGGGATCGACATCTCCGAGCGCTTCATCGAGCACGCGCGTGCGGAGGAGGAACGAGAAACCCTGTGGATCTCCTACCGCGTGGCGGACGCAGCAAGCCTTCCGTATCCCAGAGAGACGTTCGACTTTGCCACTGCGTTCATGAGCATGATGGACATCCCGGAGGTCGAGCGCGCCGTTTCCGAGGCATATCGCGTCCTCAAACGGGGCGGGTTCTTCCAATTCTCGATTTCTCATCCCTGCTTTGATACGCCACATCGCAAGAAGCTGCGGGATGAACAAGGCAAAGCGTACGCCTTCGAGATCGGCAGCTACTTCGAAAGTTTGCACGGTGAAGTGGAGGAGTGGACATTTGGCGCTCTGCCCACAGAGCAACAAGAGCAAGTGAGGAAGTTCCGGGTGCCCCGGTTCACGCGCACCTTCAGCGAGTGGTTGAACCTACTCATCGATGCCGGCTTCACCCTCGAACGGTTTGCCGAACCGAGACCGAGCGATGACGTTGTGAGCGAACATCCGAACCTGCAAGCTGCGCAAGTGTTCCCCTTCTTCCTCATCGTGCGAGCGAGAAAGCCCTCCTAGACACAAACGAGAGAACAGGTTCTTCTTATTGCCCCGTAGTATCTCACCCTTCAATCTGCCAAGAGCACAGGCATGCTCGACATTGCACACATCAAGAGCAACGTTGCAAGCAAGCTCCAGCGTTAGGAAAGCCTGTTGAAATCACACTTTCCGCAACACTGGCCTTGCCTGCCCGACGTTCCCAAGAGAGATCTGAGGCCAATCCTGAAGAATCGTAGGGTCTTGCAATCCAAGACTTAAATAAATGAAATGAAAGTCTAGTGTTGGATTGCAAGACCTGACCCCGCCTGTTTTCCTCTACTTCTTTGCCGGGCAGATCGTTCGGTAGGGGCAATAGCTGCAGGCGAAGTAGCTCGGCTCGGCAGGGAATCTGCCGGCTCGGATCCCTTCTGCTGCCTTTTCGATCTCGGCGCGTGCTTTATCGAGCGCCTTTTCGGTTGGCGCGATCCTGCCGATGAACAACTTTGGTGTGAGAAAGCGGAGTTCGAGCGCCGCGGGAAGTGCTTTGAACAGGTGCTCATAGGCAAGCGCATAGATTGCCAGTTGCCTGCTTGCCTTTGTCTTCTTGTCAGCGTCCTCTTGGTTCTTCACCTGCGATGTCTTGTAGTCGATGATCAGCCCGTCCTGCGGCTGGTTGACGTTTGGGATGTCGATGCGGTCGAACACTCCCACGATCTTCACCCCACTATCGATAAACGAGAAATGCTGCTCGATGTAGGTCGGCGTTGCTTCCTCTGCTTGCGCGTGGGTGTAAAACTCGGAAAGCGCCTCCAGCCCCTCCTGATAGCGCAGCTCCTCGTGCTCACGCGTGAGGAATCCTTCCGTCTGCCACGCCTGTCGGAACGCATCCTGAATCTCGGAGAGGGAGATCACTTCACCCACGTGCCGCGCAGTGTTGTAGCGTTTTATCGCGTGATGGATGGCGCTTCCATAGATGACAGAGTGGTGCTGCCGAATGGGGACCTTGAGGATGTGGATATACCGGTACTTCATTGGACAGGTGAGGTAGTCGTCGATCCTGCGATTGCTCAACACGAGCATCTCCTCCCCGCGCGGAAGGAGTACGAGGCCATCGCTCGTCGATGTCTCCACCGCTGTCTCCGCTGGTGCCTTTCCGTGTCTGAGAAGCGAGGCAATCGGCGAGCCCTTCACTACGTTGAGCTGCGCCAGCGGAAGGTCGAGCGCCTCGGAAACGAACTGGCTCGGTTTGCGCGGCCGCTTACCGCCGTAGTCCTTGGCGCTGGTTAGGTACAATTCCTCCTTAGCGCGCGTCATCCCCACATAGAACAGGCGCCGCTCTTCTTGCTTATGGAAGTCGGACTCCGCTTCAGGGAGGATGTCCTTAATCAGCCCGTCGGGGAGTGGGATCGCATCGCGACGATGAGACGACGGGAACCGCCCCGAGACCAGACCGACGAGGAAGACGATCGGAAACTCTAGCCCCTTGGCCTGATGGATGGTGAGGACGTTCACCGCGTCTTCGTCCCAGTCCGCCTCTCCTACAGGCGGGTTATCCCCAGCGTCGATGAGTGAATCAAGGTAGTCGATGAACCAGGGAACGCGGTCGTACTTAGCGACTCGCGAGAAGCGCTCGATGATGGAGAAGAACTTGGCAATGTTCTGCACCTTGAGCGCGTCCTGTGGGTCCTCAGAGTTAGAGAGCGCAGCGATCGTTCCGGTGCGCTCAGTGAGGTAGTGATAGAGGACCTCACCCGTCTTCTCCTGCGACGCCAGGGAGAGAGTGGCCGCCAGGTCATCGGCCAAGCGCACCATCGTGTCCCGTCCCTCTTCGGAGAGGCCGAGAAACTCTTCGCTCTTCGCCGCCACACGGAAGACCTCAAATAGGCTTTTGTTCCGTCGGTGCGAGTAGCTTGTGGCAAAGGCTAAATCTTCAGCTGGGACGTTGTAGAACGCCGAGCTCGCCACATAGTGGAAGGACATGTTGTCGCGCGGGTCAGCGAGGATGCGCAGAAAGGCAATGATCGTTCTGATCTCCTCGCGATCATACAGGCCACGACTTCCGGAGAAGTGCCACGGGACGTGGAGGAGGTTCAGTGCCTGCAGGAAATCGTCCGCCTGGGCGTTGCTGCGCACAAGGATCGCGTAATCGCGATAAGTACAGCCGGTCTTCACGCCACTGGCGATCGTCTCGGCGACGAAGTCGCACTCATCGGCGATCTCCTGAAAGTGCTGCTGCTGCACCGCCGTCCCATCGCCGGCCACTGCGCGCAGGCGCTTGTCGATCCCTTCGCGCACCTCCAACCGATCGGGGTTGTTGAACTGAATCAGGCGATAGGCCGAGTCGAGTATCTGCTGGGTGGAGCGGTAGTTCTCTACGATGACAACAAGACTTGCGTCCGGGTACTCGCTGCGGAATCCGAGGATGTTACTGATCGCCGCACCGCGGAACTTGTAGATCGATTGGTCATCGTCCCCGCACACGGTCAGGTTACGGTGCCCCGCGAGGAGCTTCAAAAGCTCAAACTGGGCGTAGTTCGTGTCCTGGAACTCATCGACGAGAATGTAGCGGAAGCGATCCTGGTAGCGCTTACGCACGAGCGGATGCTCGCGCAGGAGCTTAAGCGTAAGCGTGATCAGATCGCCAAAGTCGACAAAGGCGTTCTCCGCCATCAGCCGCTGATATGCGGCGTAGGTTTGGGCAAGCTCCATTTGGTCGGCGATCTTCTCACTACGCAGCGTTCTCTCTTCCTCGTCTAGTCCTTCTACCCCGCCCGCTGCCAGTTTCTCGGCATAGGCAAGGTACTCCTGCGCGGTGACGTCCTCGTCCTTGGCGCGGGAGAAGAGCTTGAGGATCGCTGATAAGTGCTTCACCGGGTTTCCCAACGGGCGAAATCGTTGAAGCGGTAGCTCGAACAGGTGATCCTTGAGGAAGATCACTTGCTCAGCCTCGGTGAGGATCTGATAGTCTGGCGAGAGGCCAAGGAGGATTGCGTTCTCGCGCAGGATGGAGTCGCAGAAGGAGTGAAAGGTGCCGATCTTCGCCTCGATGTAGCCGTAGGGGACAAGGAGATCGACCCTCTCCTCCATCTCCGCCGCCGCTCGCTCGGTGAAGGTTAGGGCGAGTATCTCCGCTGGCTTGGCGCGCTTCTCGGCGATCAACCAGGCAATCCGGCGTGTAATAACGGTAGTCTTTCCCGTCCCAACCCCGGCCAGAACCAAGAGAGGCCCCTCGCCGTGGGTGACGGCGGCGCGCTGCTGCTCGTTCAAATCGGAAAGCAGGTCATTACTCATTGCGAAGAGAGTATAGGGCGAATCAGGAGAATTGTCATTGAGCACAAGACCCAAATCTATCCTCACGCCCGCTGACTTTCGCTCGCTCAAGCCTCGATGATTGCCAAGAAACACCCTCTCTACGATTTCCTTGGCATTCTCTGCGGCTCTGCTTAAGAATGCCTCTTGGCTTCCCGTATCGCTCTAGCTTGAGATCGGACCGAGGATCGCTGGGAGGAACTGAGGAAGGTCGCGGGGTGTGCGCGAGGTGATCAGATTGCCGTCGATCACCACTGGCTCGTCGACCCATTCTGCGTTCGCGGCAAGCAGGTCATCGCGTATCGAAAGGTAGGAGGTCAATCGCCTATCGGCTACGATCCCGGCGGAGATGAGGACCGATCCGGCGTGACAGATTGCCGCAATAACTATGTTGTCCTTGTTCGCCTGACGGATGAGATCCAGCGCATCCTCGTGTTGCCGCAGCCTGTCCGGGGCTAGCCCACCGGGAACAACTATCGCCTGCACGTTTTTTAGGCTAACATCGGAGAACGAGCGCGTCGCAGTGACGGTGATCCCGTGCTTGCCAGCGTAGACATGCCCGGACTCCTTCCCCACGATTTCCACCGTCAGTCCTGCCTCAAGGAAGCGGTAGTAGGGAACCCACAGCTCGAATTCCTCATAGCCCTCTTCAACGAGAATCAACACTCCATTCATAATGACCTCCTTATGCAGCCGGGACTGTACTAACTGCAGTATACCAAAGCAAGACCGAATGCAGATAAGAGATGAACACCAACGCGCATGGCGCGATCTCGTCAATCACCTCACTGTGTTTAAGGTCGATCCGCTCCCGGACGATATCCGGCAGTGCGTGCACTATCGCGCCCTCGCCTAGTACCTCCATCTAGCCGATTGATCTCCCTCTGCCACACTGCTGCAAGCGCGATATCACCGTCTCTATCAGGATTATCAATGGGGCATGCGGCTTCTTCTTGACAAAGTCATAGTGTATTAGTATACTAATACACTATGACGAATCGAGATGATTGGCTCATTGATATGGACGCCGGACCGATCTTCGTACAGATCGCGGAGAACGTACGTCGATTCCTGGCGCGCGGAGACTTGGCGGCGGGCGAGAAGCTCCCGTCGGCGCGTGAGCTTGCGCAACGTTTGAGCGTCAATCCGAATACAGTGGTTCACGCCTACTCAGAACTCGAGGGGCAGGGAGTGATCGAAACAAAGCGAGGACTGGGGACGTTCGTCCGCGAGGATGCGCCGGTGGAGACGCTGCAGCGCGATCTCCTCAAGTCCGCAGCGATGCAGTATGCCAAGGAATTCGGACGGCTCGGCGTATCTGCAAGAGAGGCGATCGCAGTCCTGCAGGAGGTGCTGGATGCTAGCGAGACTTGATGATGTGACCAAGCTATACGGAAAGAACGAGGGGCTGCGCAACTTCACGATTGCATTTCCCAAAGGTGAAGTTGTAGGAGTGCTGGGCCTGAACGGAAGCGGCAAATCGACGATGCTGAAGCTGCTCGCGGGACTCCTCTTTCCTACATCCGGGCGGGTGACCGTCTTCGACGGGCCGCCGCGTACCAATCGGGCACGCATCGGCTATCT
>JAGGXO010000111.1 GCA_021163015.1 Candidatus Bipolaricaulota bacterium | reverse complement strand
CTCCTCTCCTCCTTGAGCTTCCCCCATACCGCCGACCGCTCCTGCGAGGGGTAATACTCAAGAGCTGGCTGCGGATGCGCGAGTTTGTGTACGTCGTAATTCCCCTGCTAATTATCGGTGGAGCGTCCTACGGACTGCTCAAATGGTTCGGTCTGGAGGGAGTGCTGTTCGACCCGCTTCGGTTCATTACGGTCGGCTGGCTTCATCTTCCCAAGGAGGCGATCACGCCCCTTGTTTATGGGTTTCTCCAGAAGGACCTTACCCCAGCGATGCTCGCCTCGGTCTTTGGAACAAGCAACCTCTCTTCCGTGATGACACCCATCCAACTGTTCACCTTCGGGATGGCGTCTACGTTTCAGGTTCCGTGCGTGGTGGCGTTCGGGATGATCGCAAAGGAATTGGGCTGGCGGTGGGCCATTATGCTGACAGTGATCGCACTAGCCGCCGGCCTCGTGCTTTCCGGTCTTGTGCTTCGTATCATCCTTCTTTGGGGAGGCTAAAGGTGAAAGTATATCTTGACTGTTTACCATGCTTCATGCGTCAGGCACTCGATGCCGCTCGCATGGCCACACATGATCCCGTAGCACAGAGGGATGTCCTCGATCGGGTGGCAAAGCTCCTCCCTATGGTTCCTATCGACGCTACCCCGATCGACATGGGACAGATCGTTCACCGGCTTGTGCGCGAGGTAACGGGCGTCGCTGATCCGTACGCAAGAGTGAAGAAGGAATCGAATGACCTTGGCCTCAAGCTGTATCCCCGGTTAAAGCAACGGGTACGAATGTCGGAAGACCCGCTTCTTACCGCGCTCAAGATCGCCGGTGCGGGAAACATCATCGACTTCGGCCCCAAACTGGCGATGGATGCCAACGGCTCAATCGAGGGGGTACTGAACGACTCGTTCACTCAGGCACTGCGGGGCACTCTCGATCAGGACCAGTACAACGCGTTCAAGGAGAGACTTGCCGCATCAGAAGAGGTTCTCTATTTGGGTGATAACGCAGGAGAGATCGTGTGTGACAGGATTCTCATCGAAGAACTCGTCAAGCGTGGAAAGGAAGTGATATTCGTTGTCCGTGGCGCCCCAGCGATCAACGATGTCACCCTGGCCGATGCGCGCTACGTGGGAATGGAACGCCTAGCCACTGTAGTGACCAACGGATCGGATGCACCGGGCACTCGGCTCTCCGACTGCTCGCCGCAGTTCATAGAAGCGTTTGAGTCTGCACAGTTGATCATCTCCAAAGGGCAGGGCAACTTCGAGGGATTGTCGGACACCCCGCGGCCGATCTTCTTCCTGTTCAAGGTAAAGTGCCCGGTGATCGCCCGGGAAATAGGGGCAAGAATAGGAGCAGTGGTGTTGAAAGAACAAGTGTTGGAGGAGGTGGCCAAATGATGGAAGACAACATAAGAAGCATCCTTTCCGAACTTCCGGAGGGCGTAACCCTTGTCGCTGCAGCGAAGACACGCACGCCCGAGGAAATCAGCCGAGCGATCGACGCCGGGATAGAAATCATCGGAGAGAACTACGTACAGGAGGCAGAAGCTGCCTTTGCCGCCCTCGGCCGGATCGCAAGATGGCACTTTATCGGGCACCTGCAGAAGAACAAGGTGAAGAAGGCAGTACCGATCTTCGACATGATCGAGACAGTGGATTCCCTGAAACTCGGGGAACAGATCGAGCGTGAATGTGAGAAGCTGGGTAAGAATATGCCGGTGTTGGTGGAGATCAACTCCGGCCGCGAGCCGCAGAAGTCCGGCGTCCTTCCAGAAGATGCGGAGAAGCTAATCCGCGAGCTTTCGAGGCTTGAGCGCGTGCATGTGCAGGGGCTGATGACCATGGGCCCACGCTTCGGCGATCCAGAACTTGCGCGACCGTACTTTCAGGAGACGAAGCGCTTATTCGATCAACTAAGTAAATTGGGCATTGAAAATACTGAGATGCGCTACCTCTCGATGGGGATGAGCAACACCTACGAGATAGCAATCGAGGAAGGAGCAAACATGGTCCGTATCGGAACAAGAATCTTCGGAGAGAGGGACTACAAGTAAATAGCTGGCCACACAGCGGGAGGGATAATGGGAATAATCTATGGTCCTGTGCCATCGCGTCGGTTGGGGATGTCCCTTGGCATCGATCCGATCCCGCGACTGATCTGCACGTTCGACTGCGTCTACTGTCAGCTCGGCAAGAAGCGATACAAGGTGCGGGGTCCAGAAGACGTAACAGAGCCGTTTCCCACTCCAGATGAGATCGCAAGTGAGGTGAAGAGCGCTCTAGAAAAGCATGACAAGATAGATTACATCACCTTCTCCGGCTCGGGTGAGCCAACGCTCAATCCCAGGCTTGGGGAGGCAGTGGAGAGGATTCGCCAGTTTACGCAGATTCCGATCGCGCTTATCACCAATTCATCCCTGCTTACTCGGCCCGAGGTGTTCGACGCTGCAGCAAGCTGCGACCTGGTCCTGCCCACGTTCGACGCTGGTGATCAGAACACGTTTGTCCGTATCAACCGTCCAGCACTGGGTTTTGAGATCGGCGAGATCGCGGAGGCTGTTGCTAAGCTGGCGCGCGTTGTACCGATCTGGCTTGAGGTGATGCTTCTGCGTTCGGAGAAGTTCGGTTCGAACGTGACGGAGGAGGCAATCACTGGGATCATCGAGGGAATCCGTATGATCCGCCCACACGAGGTGAATCTGAACACTTGCGTACGTCCACCCGAGGAGCCGGTCGATCAGATTTCCGGAGAGGAGCTTGATGAGATCCGCACACAGATGGAGGATTCCCTTCCCGAAATCCCAATCATGATCGTCCCAAGGAGGACAAAATCGCAGTCGAAACTGCGCAGAGAGGAGGAGATCTCAGCGGAGATCCTGAGTATCCTTGCGGTGCGCCCGTGCACTACGACCGACTTGACTGATTCGCTCGGGGTCAATCCAGCGGAGGTGGGAAAATACCTGGCTCGCCTCGCGGACGCGGATAAGATCATGCGACGCGTGCACAAGGGCAGGCTCTACTACGCAATAAGCAAGGATTAGATGATCGAGCAAGGGATCGCTCATGTTGAGGCTCTTCCATAATCTGCAGGGACACTTCGCTAATGTCCAAAGACGACTGTGATACAGCCAAATCACCGTCTATTCAAGACACTGAGCACGATCACTAGTGCTCCAGGAACCAGCTTCCAAAGCGGTGTGCGGATAGGCGCTGCCAAAGTGACCGATCGATGAACGGGAGTACCGCCGCCTCTCTAATCTGAACCCCTTGTGTCAATCCGGGCAAAGAGGATGTAGGTGAGGGATGCTCCAATAACGTAGGCGATGCATGTGAGCAAGAAGAGTGGCGAGAAACCGACGGTTCCCTGCAGGTTTCCGCTCACCCAGTTACTGAGCGCGAAGCTCCCGCTCCAGCTCATTGTCAGGATCCCATTCACAGCAGCTCTTCGTTGCGGGGCAATTCTCTCCATAGCAAACGCTGAGTAGAGCGGCCCACCCATGTTCATCAGCGCCGCGCGGGCGAGAAACCCGACCGCCGCAACTGTGAGAAGGTTTGAGTATCCAAGCAGAAGGAGAAAGGGAATCGATGCGAGCTGCGTCGCCGCTACCGCACGGATCTTCCCCCACCTTGCGGCAAGGAGTGGAGCGGTGAGGGTAGCGATACCAATGGCTATTGATTGGCCAGCAAAGAGAGTTCCAAGGAGACCATCTGATACAGAGAAGGTCTGCTTGAAAAAGACGTTGAAGTAGGGAACTAGGAGCCCCGCGCCGAGACCGATCACGATCTCTGGGATGAGAAGCCTCACGGTTAATCCTGTATCCGCAAACGCCTCTCTAGGATGAATCGCCTCTGAGTGCCCTTCCCGCTTGGATTTGTGCAAGAGGAAGAGCGGTATCAATGCCACTGCCATCAAGCCGGCACTCACAAGGAGCGTCACTCGGTAGGGAACCGGCCCTCCCGAAGGAATGCGGAGATAGCGAGCAAAGAGACCAGGGAGACTTCCTCCGATGAGAAATCCGAAAAAACCGGAGAATGTATTCATCGAGAACTGCACACTGAATAAGTGCATCCTCCCCTCCTCAAGACTGTTCTCCATCATGAACGGCGCGCCCACCACCCAGATAAGAGAGTTTCCCAACCCGCTCACCACGCTGAACAGGATCAGCCCGGAAATTGAGCTTGAGAGAGCTATGCCCACGATGGAGGCGATGGTTAAGGTCGTTCCAAGCAGGAGCCCACGCCTGTACCCAATCCTGTCCGCGAGTAGACCGGCCGGAAGTGCGAACAAGAGGTTCATCGCCATCGGGAGGGCAACCAAAATCCCTAGAAAGGACGAACTCTTCCCAAGGGAGAGAATGTAGAGGTTGAAGAAGAGGGAGTAGACCGCGATGCTGAAACCACTGACAAATGAGAACAGGACGTACAGACGCGCATTGCGCCCGAAGGAATGCAGAGTTAAGAGATAGCTGCGGATGGGGTTCACGCGCAGGTTATATCGCATTCCGAGGTGTCGAGCAAAAATGTTCAACGGCAAGGCATGGTTGCAAGAGCCGATAGAGCGTCCTGGAAGATGCTCAATTGCTAAGGAAGTAAGCCCTCCAGCTTATTGGTATCTACACAATCAAGGTCAATTTCCAGCCATCTCCTTGTACGTAATCGACGAGAGGATCGCACCCTGTGGATCCTGGAATGTGCAGAACCGCCCTACGTTTGGGATGTCCGTTGGTGGGACGAGGATCCTCCCTCCTCGCGCCGTTTCTTCCATCATAGCAGGGGAATGTCGCGCAGCGAAACTATTGACGGGATGGCACGCTCTGGCGTATGCTAGTTGTGGGTGATGTATGGATGACAAAGCCAACAAAGGGCCAAGTAGAGCGATTCACGTGGGCAATCCTCCTCCTTCTCTTCGGAGTCTTCCTCCTGATCGATCGCGAGGCTATCAACTGGATCGGGTTCTTGATTGCAGCCGGTTTTCTCATCGCTGCGGCCATCTACAAACAGTCGCGAGGTTGGGGGAAAGACGTCCTCGGGCTGATCTTTGGCATCGTCCTCGCCGCACTCGGGGTGGGAAAGCACTACGCTGTCGACATTCCGTGGATCGCGATCGCGGCGATCGCTGTCGGGATAATGCTCCTTGTCGAGGTGTTTAGAAAGCGCAAGACTAGCAAGGGTCCGGATTCCGTGATCAATGTGCGGCCTCCTAAGAGAGAAGAGTGACGATCTCCGTTTCATTTCTCTTAATTAACCCACACACTAAGGATAAGCGCCGCTAAGCATTCGGCCGATTATCGATAGCAGCACTGCGCTCTGTCAAGGGAAGAACGTAGTCGCGTGAGAATGTACAATGCGCGGCAACAGAACGTTGGCCATGAGGCGCCAAGATTACGCCGCCACTCCAAGAAGGGTTGCAGTGCTCCCCTGTGCATCGAGATGAGTAACGCGTAAAATACCACAGTCGAAAACGCATCAAACATGGCAGATAGCGACACATAGATCCTTAGCGAAAGGGAGTGCAGCAAATGAGCGATAACAAACAACCAACGGTACACGCACAGAGCCCGACCAAAGGGATCGAAGATGCGATGAAGCGGATCAAACACCGCATAGTGGTATTCAGCGGCAAGGGCGGAGTGGGGAAGACGACGGTGGCAGTAAACCTTGCCTATGCGTTCGCTGGGAGCGGGCTGCGCGTTGGCCTCCTCGATGCGGACATCACCGGGCCGAATGTCCCCCAGATGACGGGCCTCACTGGCGGTCTTGGAACTGAACGTGGAATGATCGTCCCCAGCGATGTCAACGGAATAAAGATCATCTCCATCGCATCCATGGTCGAAGGAGGAACGCCGATAATCTGGCGTGGGCCACTGCGTTCGAAGGTGATCGATCAGTTCCTGGGTGAGGCAGACTGGGGTGATCTGGACATCCTGGTCGCAGATCTTCCGCCCGGCACAGGCGACGAAGTACTAACGATTGCCCAACACACATCACCGGAGATGGCGGTTGTTGTCACCACGCCACAAGAGGTCGCATTGATCGATGCGCGGCGGGCGACGAACATGGCAAAGAAGTTGGAGATCAAGAACATCGGGATCGTGGAGAACATGTCCGGCCTGATCTGCCCGCACTGTGGAGAGAGGATCGACCTGTTCGGTTCGGGCGGGGGTGAGGAAGAGGCGAAGAAACTCGATGTTCTCTTCCTGGGGAAGGTGCCGATCGACCCACAGGCGCGCGCCGAGGCGGACAATGGACGACCGATCGTGCTGCAGGCACCGAAATCGCCGATATCGCGAGCATTCATCGCCATGGCAGCAATGATTCGAGAGACACTGGAATGAAGATTGGGATCATCTCAGATACGCACGACAACATGCCGAAGATCGCCGCAGCCGTGCGCCTGTTCAACGAAGAACACATCGACCTGGTCGTGCACGCCGGTGACTTCATCTCACCG
>JAGGXO010000155.1 GCA_021163015.1 Candidatus Bipolaricaulota bacterium | reverse complement strand
GGCCACGGGACTCCTGTATCCCGCTTCGGTCCAGATGTCCATAAGCGAGGTGCAAAGCGCAGCTGAGCTCATTGTGAGTATGTTCGCAGCGACAACCAGCGAACTGCTTGGTGTCGACGTAGCCCCACCTGCGGTAGAGATTCGCAACAGCCCATATCTTGCATACTTCGATCATCGTTCAGGGAAGATCGTGCTTCCCCACTGGCCGACGCTCGACCATAAGCAGCAAGCATTCTTCCTCGATCTGACAGACACACCGGAAGAAGCGGGGGCACTGTTTGTCGCGCTGTTCAACGAGTTTCTGGTTGCGCACGAGATGGGGCATTGGTTGCAGCGAGGGCTTGGGATAGTTCGCGATCGATATGACTCGGAGCAGGAAGCGAACAACATCGGGGTTGCGTTCTTCAGAGCAGTTGAAGGCGGCAAGACACGGCTGCTCAACCTGCATTCGCCACTAGGTGCCGCCCTGGAGAGGCTTGTTGATCCAACGCCAATCGATGCGGATGAAAGGCAGTTTTTCAACGAACACTACGCCATGCTGGCAGCCCAGCCTGCTGCATACGGCTACTACCAATTCCGTTTCATCCTGGACTCGATCGACGCCCGTGATACCCTCGACTTCGCGGTACTCCTAAGGCAGATGGCCTCAGAGTAGTCGGCGAGTTCGCATCATCGAGAACCCGCGGTCAGGCCTTCAGGCTTCCAAGGGAAAAAATTGGCGACCATTGTTGGCGCAACGCTTCTTGTACACTGCTTGGAGCATGAGATTGAAACGCGCCGGTAGTCCAAGTTTGATTAGGCTGGCAAGGAGACTCAACTACATGCCGACTGGTACGTATGAGATGCTGGTACGAGTTGAGTAGAATGAGAGCAGCCTGGCCCATCACTGAAGCTGACGGGTCGTCACATGTGAATCGATAAAGGGAGCCTGCAATGAAGGTGAATGTGGGAACAGGAAATTCGCTGAAGGTAGAGGCAGTGCGGGCGGCCTTCACTGCGGCGTTTCCAGAAGGTGACGTCAAGGTGAACGCGGTCGACGTGCCATCCAGCGTTCCTGCACAGCCATTTGGCGAGCAAGTCGCGGCTGGGGCGATCAAGCGCGCTCGCGCTGCTTTGCTCAACGCCGACTACGGCGTGGGAATCGAGGCGGGGATTGTCGGCTTCCCCGGATGCAAGGAGCGGTTCAGCGTGCAGTTCTGCGCCATCGTCGATCGGGATGGAAAGATAACAGTCGGACACGGACCGGGCTACACCCTTCCCAGCAAGGTTCTCAGCAAGCTCGATGCCGGATCTGACCTGAATCGCGAGATGAGCAGGATATCTGGCATCGATGAGATCAGGGAGAAGATCGGCGCAGTCGGTTATCTGTCAAACGGAATGACCGATCGCCTGATGATCACCCGGGATGCCGTATTGATGGCCCTCATCCCTCGCCTCAGGCGGATGGGGTAAAAGCTAGCCACACCCTACGCGTGCGCGGTCCATCGAACTCGCAGAAAAAGATCCCCTGCCACGTTCCTAGGTAGAGTCTCCCGCGCTTAACGACCACCACAACCGATGAACCGAGGAGCGATGCTTTAACGTGCGCTGGTGAATTCCCCTCAGCGTGCGTCCATGCACGGTCCTCTGAAACGGCATCGTGCAGGAAGGAGATGATGTCGTGCGCCACGGCCGGATCGGCGTGCTCGTTTATCGTGAGTCCCGCCGTAGTATGTGGTGAGAAGATCGTACAGACGCCATCAACCGCCCCGATCTCTTTGATTGCTTGCTGCACCCGATCCGTGATGTCGACAAACTGTTCTTGAGCGTCTGTCTTGATGTTTATGGTAACAGTCGACATCGGGCTTACTCCTGTCGGAGGATGGCC
Organism: Candidatus Bipolaricaulota bacterium; assembly: GCA_021163015.1. Lineage (GTDB taxonomy): Bacteria > Bipolaricaulota > Bipolaricaulia > UBA7950 > UBA9294 > M55B144. The sequence continues at coordinate 2,317 of JAGGXO010000155.1, read as the reverse complement.
TCCAGTTTCTGCGTCAGCGCATCCTTGTCCGAAATCTCCTGCACACGCGCGATCAGTTCCTGATAGCGATCAGTCTTGCCCCCACGGGCAAGACTAACCAGCTTCACACCCTGTTCATCGAACGTCTCAAGGACCTTGTAGATGGTTTTCCCATCGGAGTCGTGTGGCAGCTTCAGGGTGATGCGCGTCCCCTCCAGGCCAATCCCAAGCGCACGCGCCAGTGCTCGCAGAACCTCACTCTGGGAGATAACACCGACAAGCTTTTTCCCATCGATCACCGGCAGAAGGACCAACTGGTTGTCGATCATGATGAGAGCTGCCTTCTCCAGCGTGTCCTCCGGGTTTACGGCAAATCGCGCCTCGAAACAGGCCTTTTCAAGCGGGGTTTCCAGATCGGTTACGCCTTTCAACGCTCCCTTGGTGATGAACCCCTTAAGCCCCCTCTCCTCGTCCACGACGAGCAGGAGGGAGAAACCCTTCTCGTCCATGACTCGCTTTGCTTCGGACAAGGGAGCACTCAGTTGGACCGTCACCGGGTCGGAGTGCATGTAGTGGCTTACCTTCATTCCTCTTCTGCCTTCGTTTTTGCAATGATCTTCTCTTGCAGGTTCGCCGGAACCTGTTGGTATTTGAGAAACTTCATCTGGAAGGTCGCGCGTGCCTGAGTAAGGGACTTCAAGTCAAGGGCGTAGCTCTGCACCTCGATCAACGGTACTTCGGCCTTGATCATGGTCATCCGGCCAGCGGGCTCCATGCCCAGGATGCGTCCGCGTCGCCCGTTGAGATCGCTGACGATATCACCTGTGTGATCCTCAGGAACGCGTACTTCAAGATCCATCACCGGCTCCAGCAGGCATGGGCTCGCCTGATCGAAGGCCAAGCGGAAGGCATTGCGCGCCGCCAGTTTGAACGCCAGTTCCGAAGAATCGACCGGGTGGAAGCTCCCGTCAAATACCGCAACCGCAACGTTTGTCACAGGGAACTTCGCAAGATTTCCTTCCTCCATCGCCTCCAGTACTCCCTTTTCAACTCCCGGGATGTACTGACCAGGGATCGATGCCCCCTTGATCTCGTCGATGAACTTGAACTCTTCGCCCGGGAGCGGCTCAAGGCGCAGTTCAACCTCACCGAACTGACCGCGTCCGCCCGACTGCTTCTTGTGGCGATACTTGGCCTCCGCCTTCTTCCGGATAGTCTCCTTGTATGGAATCTGTGGCCGGTGGGTCTCCAGCTCCACATTGTAACGGCTCTTCAGTCGGTCGATGAAGACAGACAGGTGCACGTCGCCCATTCCCCACAGCAGGGTTTCCTTGGTCACGGGATCGCGCTCGACCCGAATCGTTGCTTTGGCCGTCGAGAGTTCCCTCAGAGCGCTGCTCATCTTCTCGACATCGGACTGACTCTTAGGAAGGATCGTCCGCGAATAGACCGGTTGCGGGAACTCCGGCATGGCAAATACTTCTGCTCCCTCTTTGGCGGCGATGGTCGTTCCCAAGGCGATGTCATCGATCTTGCCCAACGCCACCACGTCACCAGCTACAGCTTGCGGGACACGCTTCTGCTTCACTCCGTCGATCTCGTACAGGTCGCGCACATCGATCTTGTGGCCGCTCTTTGCATCGTGGCAGGTCGTTCCTTCCTTGAGGGTTCCCTCCAGGACTCGCACGTAGGTTAGACGCCCCAGGTATGGATCGTTGTCAAGGTTGAACACAACCGCGCGGATTGGCTTATCAGCGCTTGCCGCTGGCTCGGGGACAAGGTTGATGAACGCATCTATGAGCCTGTCCAATCCCTTCTCCTCGGATGCGGAGCCACAGAGGACGGGGACGATCGCTCCATCGGCAACTCCCTTGCCAAGCGCGGTTCTTAGCTCATCGGGCGTAATCTCTTCCTCTTCCAAGAACTTCATCATCAGCTCGTCATCGACCGCGGAAACCTCTTCCAGCAATTGGTTCCTTAACTCATCTATTGTGCCCTGAATGTCCGAGGGGATATCCTTCTTGCCTTTGTCTGCAAAGTAGAACGAACGATTAGCGAGGATATCGACGACACCGACAAACGATCCTCCCTCACGAATCGGAAACTCCAACGGGACGAATTTCCCAGCTAGGTGCTCTTGCAGGGAGGAGATAAGTGAAGGAAAGTTAACATCCGCGTTGTCCATGTGGTTCACAAAGACAACGGTGGGACGATGAACAGCCCCCGTGATCTCCCATGCGCGCTCAGTGACTACTTCAATCCCCTTCTCGCCGTTGATGACGAGGACGGAAAGATCCGCCACCGGGACAGCCTTATACATCTCTTCCACAAATTCGTC
>JAGGXO010000014.1 GCA_021163015.1 Candidatus Bipolaricaulota bacterium | reverse complement strand
GATTTCTTGGGCTCTCATTCTGAACCCTCCAACTCTAACTTATCCAACGCCTCGAAGTACAGGCGCTTCCCCTCATCCACCAGCTCCGCCCGCTCCTCCTTCGGGGTGACGAACGCAATGCGGCGGATGGGGAACTTTTCGACGTAGATTGATTGCAACGCAAATGTGTCGCCATGCAGCTTAGAGACGTGTGATGTAAAGTAACGCCAGGCCACAGGCGAGTTCAGAACTCCAAGCAAGTATAGATCTTTGGTCGGTGTGATAAACACCTTGTTATTGCCAAACAAACACTGTTGGTCATAGGCAAAAGCTTGAGACTTTGCAATCTCTTGGTACATAATCTTCGGCTTTTCGAAGTCAGCGTAGTAGTCGATAGAGTCCTGGATCTCGTACCACTTGTAGGAACCGGGTTTACGCCCCAGCCATGGTCCTTGGGTCGTTGGATTCCAATGCGCCGGCTTTGGCCTAAGCTCATTCTTGAATTGCTCAAGGTGTCTCTTGATGGCTGGATACCGGTCTATATCCACCCCTCGCCGGGTGAAGATCAGATACCGTCCCTTATACTCGATCTCGTAGCGCTTGATGTTCTCACCGACAACGAGCGGCTTGATCAGCTCAGCGCTCTTCGGATCCTCGGCGATCAGCCGCGCCCGTGTGACCTCGTCAATTGAGAACGCCTTGTTCAGTCCGGTTTTAATGCCGTAACTGATCTTGCCGTCTTTCAACCATGCCTTCAATGGGACGCTCGCATGTTCCATCTTCTTCAGAATCGCATACTCCGCCGCGCTCATCAGCCGCCAGTCTGCGCCGGAGATTGCCTCAGGAGGAAGCTCGGCGGCCGCCGTCGTCACCAACTGTGAGAGGGATTCGAACTCCAACGAAGGGACCCGCAGGTAGCGCGTCGGAGCGCTGCCGCCCGCCTTCACCGTCAGCACAATGCACGGATAGGCCGACACGCCCGGGAAAACAGGAAGATCACCGAAGTCTATCAGTTCAACGATATGGGCATTTTCAGCGAGATACTCCCGCAGCGCCTCGCCGTATGCGGCGCGAATGAACTTGTTCGAGGTGATCATCCCGAACCTCCCCTCCCTGCGCAGGAGGAGGTGGGATTTCTCGTAGAAGTAGACATAGAGGTCGGCCGTTCCGGCGTAGGTGGCGTAGGCAGCCTTGAAGTAACGTTTGTTCTCTGAAAGTTGCTCTTGGCGGACATAGGGCGGATTCCCGATCACAGCGTCGAACCCAGGGTTGTCGAGTGGTCGACCAAACCGGTCGAAAAAGACGTCAGGAAACTCGAGCTCCCAGTGGAAGATGTGCTTCTCTTGAATGATTCGTTGCACACGCATAAAGAAGGGCTTGTCAACCACTCTTGCTATCTTATTGTCCGCTGCAGCCTCGATAACCTGTGCGTAATCACCATCGGAGAGTTTCCCTCCGAAGTACGGGGACAGCCAGGCATCAGCCGCTTGCTTGTACTTGCCGATCCACTCGTTCACCAAAGCCCATTGCCCATTCTTCGCCTCGATGTCCGAGCGGGAATCACTCGCTGATTCCTTTATGAACGCGAGATGACGAATTGCCTTGCCCAAGTCCTCGACGAGCCTGCTCTCCCAGAGGCCAATTTCAAATGGCTTGCCAGAAGGCGGCCGCTTGAGTTCGTTCACCGTCGCCCCAATGAGCGAGTTACCGGTGCGCAGGTGGTGATCGAGGAACGAGAGCGGCTTACCCTTGGCTACGGTGTGCAGCCAGAGCGATAGCTTGGCAAGCTCGGTTGCCATGGGATTTAGGTCTACCCCGTACAGAGACCGCACCGCTACAGCCCGCTTCAGATCTGGCACTGCCTCCTCAGTTTCTTTCTTGGTGAGGGCTGCCTCCAGTTCCGCAATCCGGCGGGCGAGGTAGTCGCAGGCGCTCACCGAGAAGTGACCGGAGCCCATCGCTGGGTCGAGGATCTTCAAGTTCAGTACCCGTTCCCGCGCACTTCGTAGCAATTTCTCCTTCTCCCGTTGAAGAAGTTTTCGCTCTTCGCCACGCGCATGACTGATTCTCTTCTCCAAGGCGGAAAGCTCGACCCGCATGCCATCTTCAACTTCATCGACCAGCGGGCCAACGGTGTTCTCCACAATGTAGGAGACGATGTACTCCGGCGTGTAGTAACTTCCTGTCTTCTTGCGCTCCGCGCTGTCCTTCTGCCATGCGAGAGTGCCACTTTTCAAGACAAGGGCGTGATCGAGGAGCCCCTCGTAAATCGAGCCTAGCTCGCGTACATCGAGCGTGGCGTAGTCGAAGAAGCCGATCTGCCCATCTTCCTCTTTGCAAGCAAGTAGCCTAAGTGCATCAGCCAGGTAGCGATCGCCAAGTTGATGTTGTTCCAGAAATGGGTAGCGGACCGGGCTGAACAGGCCACCGTTGTACTCGTAAATCCCCAAGCGGGGATTGCCTCGGTTGACGAACCCAAACAGATCCCGTAGTCGGGACCATAATGTGTGGCTCTCCTCGATCCAGTTATCCCGGGAGGCAACTTCATGTTTCAGGGCATATAGACTGACTTGCTCCCGGTACGTTTGATTGCTTAGTGGAAGCAGCTCCCTTTCCTCCTCACTCTCTGCATACAACAAGAACAGAATCCGATACAGGAGGATGAGCCCGTTTTCGTGAATCTCCAGAATGTCGTCGGTGTCGAGTGACTCGTTTCCATCGAAGAACCCCTGACACAAAAGGCGCAGGGCTTCGAAGACGTTCTCCTTGAGCTCGGTTCCGATGCGGTGAGCGGCCTCGACTCGCTGGGTTAGCGTCCGATCGAGGAATGCTCCGACCTCGAAGCTATCTGCGCGGAAGAAGAGAAGGAAGTACTTGAGTGGATCATGATCTTCTGCCGCAACGAGGCTTTCCAGGTCAACCTCGTAGAAGGTATCAAGCTCATGCACCGTGTCTCGATGGTAGAGTCGCCAACGCCGGCCATTGGTTATGACACCCCAACACACGCCGGAAAGGAGTATGTAATCGTGCATCTGGCTTGCCGGACCAACGGTGTCGAGGTCAACGCCCCATGCCTTGGCATCCGCCACAGCGAGGGCATACTCGAACAGCTCCCTCTTCCCATCGGACGCCTTTGCTGCTTGTTTCATCTCCTCGTCAGGGAATAAGGCATAATCAGGTTTGCGGTGTGTTTTGAAGATCTGTCGCGATGGCTGAACGAGGTAGGAGAAGCCCAGAATATCGCTTAGAATCGGACGGATTAGCTCTTCCTCCAGCGCTGATTCTGAGGTAGAAGGCACAGCAGCGGCAAACAGATCACGCAGTTGAGCATAAACAGACTCCAGTTCCTGTGAGGTGATCTCCCAATCCGGAAGATGGGGAAGGCGCTCAGCAAGGAAATGTCCAGAGAAGAGTCGGCTATTGCGATAGGGCAGCTTAGTTTCTTCCATCTCTTCTGCTATTTTGGGGATTTAGCGAGAAAAAGCAAGCTGACTTCACGGAGAAGCATGAAGAGCGTGTGCTGGAACCAGACCTTCGTTTTTGGGATTTCGTCGTCTCATGAACGCGGTTCGCGACGACGCTGATGGTGAAGAGGTCCTAACAAGGTAACTGTTGCAATCGCTTGGAGCTTTGATTTTCTTCCCGGATGGTTGGCACCCGCATCTTGCCATTGCCCACGCCCTTCAAGCCCGCTAAGATCTAATCATCTCACTCGATTAGCGAGGGTTCATGCCTGAATCACAACTGATCTTGATCTTCGGCGACGCATACCGTTGCGAGAATGCGCTCGCGGCACGCAACGAGGCGATACTCGCTACTGACTCCAATGCCGAGCAACACAGACTCTTCGGTGATGAGATCGACTCCTCTTCACTTGTGATCGAACTGTCATCGGCATCGCTCTTTGCCGCCACGCGGCACTTCGTGGTTCGCCGGGCCCAGAAGATCAAGCAGAAGGCGTTCTCCATGATCATCGCGGAATCCCTTCCGCCACAGACGTATCTTACGTTCGTCGCGGTCGATCTGAAGGGGACGAGCCCACTGGTGAAGCTGGCGAGAAAGCCCGGCAAGGTCCTCGCTCTCCCACCGTTCAAAGGCAGAGAAAATACGGAGGAAGCGACGCGAATTATCGCTCTACATAAGCTGCGCCTCACGCCGGCGGCGCGCCAGGCTCTCATCGATCGCTGCAATGGTGATCTGCTGGCGTTGCGTGAGGAGGCGAAGAAGCTTAAGACCTTCGCCCCCGAGAGGACGCTCGATGCGGATGAAGTCCTTGCTTTGGTGTTCGCCGCAGGGGAAGGATCCATCTATCCACTCCTCGACTCAATCATGGATGGCGACTTGCACGCAGCGGCAACGCGCCTTGCAAGATCACATGAGGATTCTGGGAAGATGTTCTCGGCACTCACACGCCAACTGACACGCACATTGATGATTCGTACACTCCTCGACGAGAAAATGAACGCTACGAAGATTTCTTCTGTCCTTGGAGTCCCCGGCTGGATTGTGCGTCGATCGATTGGGCAAGCCAATAAACACTCTGCACAAAGACTTGCCGCCGCACTCGACCTAGCGATCGACCTCG
>JAGGXO010000017.1 GCA_021163015.1 Candidatus Bipolaricaulota bacterium | reverse complement strand
TTGCACGCTTATCACCTGCCTCAATCCGCTTGGAGAGCGTTACTTCGTCCTCTCTTGTTAAAAGGGGAACGCGGCTGATCTCTCCGAAATACGTGCGGATAGGATTGTCTGATCGAGAGGAACGCTCTTTTGCATCCCGTTTGGTATCAGGCTTCGTGCTCAGGTGTGCCTTAAGATCAATTGTCGCCTTTGGCTCTTTTGTTTCCTTCATCCCTTCCTCCTAACCCCTTCCTTATCGTGCGTGCTCTTAAGGAGACCAACGAAACAGAATCGGACGACCCTGAGGGCCTTCCGATCTAATCCACAATAGCACCTTCTTACACTTCTACTGCTACGGCATCGGCCGCCTCTGGTCTGCTCTCCCTTAGTCTCTAACACGCAGTATAGCACAAAAAGAGGCCGATGTGAAGCCCTTTGGAGGCGAATCGAGCGTAGGATAAGAGCAGTTCTTCTCTAGCTGTGTGGGTAGTAGGTGAGGAGAGCAGCAACAAGCAAGCCGGCTACGATCCAGAAGTAGAATGCGTTCTCCTTGCCGAGAGCGGGTGGCCGAGCTGGTGAAAGCGAAAAGCGCAGTCCCAGGGAAACCTCTGGAGAGAAGGTCCAGGTGGGCGGAAGCGCATCCACCGAGCGTACGCTCGCGACGAGCGCCACTGAATCGATCAGCCAGATCTGCGTACCGGCTATGACATTCATGTATGGCGTCCAGCCCCAGACGCCGCCGATAGGTTTCCACAGGAGATCCAGTCCTCCGCCAGCATAGACGGCAAGCGGCCCCATCCAGCTCTTGACGATGGCGCTTGCGCTGCCCTCGTACAAGTATGGAAAGAGCGATGGATACGTCCCGAGCGTGAATAGGAGCGTGAGGTTAGGGTCGGTCAAGACCTCCATTGTTATCGAGGAGAAAGAGGCGTCCCAGTTGATCGGAAGCACGGCGGGGACAGCGACATCAAAGCCAAATGCCAACGGAACTCCGGCGTGAGCGCAGAGGCTGCCGGCAAGAATCGAGGAAACAAGTAACAGCAATACCAGATATCTATACACTTCTCCTCCTACCAGCAAGAATATACACCGATACTTGCGTGGGCCAGGGCGTGCGACCGCCTGGCAGGGGTAACGTGTCCCTTTATTACTTGCCGGTTCAACTGGTCGAGCGATCTTCACGTTGCCGGGGGCAACGAGAGACACTAGAATCTCATGGCAGTTTGAGTCTGCTAGGCAAGGAGGGACGATGTTGCAATTACTACAGGGGATATCAGCCCGCGCCTCGGGGTGGGTGGAGCTTCGCTATCACGTGCGCCGTTCGAAACGCATCTCGGTGCGAAACGGACGTTTGGAAGAGTCCTCAACGCTTCGCTTGGCCGGCGTGGGAGTGCGAGCGCTGGTTGATGGCGTGTTCGGTTTCGCCAGCACCACCGACCTCTCTGAAAGGGGAATCTCACAGGCGGTGAGCGAGGCACAGGGCGCGGCACGCACCTCCGCCGGAGCGAAACGCGAGAAGATCGCTTCGCTACCGAAAGTGGCGTTGGCTTGTGGTGAGTACTCAGTACAGACTGATGATCCGCTCGATGATCATTCGCTCACAGAGAAACTGGCACTCGTCATGCGCATTGATGAGCGTGTGCGTTCCGCGAGCAAGGCGATCGTCTCTTCATCTGTTGCTTATTCGGAGTTGCAGGATGAGAAGGTGATTGTCACCACGGACGGTGCTGCAGCGCATATCATCGATGCCAAGCCCGACTTTCGCGTCCTTGCAGTGGCACAACAGGACGGTGATCAAGCGATGGGGATGGATTCAGCTGGGGTGAGCGGTGGATATGCTGACCTATTTGCCGAGCGGGCGCCGGAGGAGATGGCCGATAAAGCTGTGCGTCTTGCCGTCGATCAACTGAGAGCAGAGTACGCAGCGGGAGAGGTAGCGACGGTCATTCTCGATCCTGGTCTGGTAGGGGTGCTAAGCCACGAGGCGATCGGGCATACTGTGGAGGCTGATCTTGTGCGAGGCGGGGCGATCACCAGCGGGAAGATCGGAACCAGCGTTGCCTCTGATCTTGTCACGCTGTGCGACAGCGGTCCATCGACTTTCATCCCGTACGCCGCGGGGGAGCTTCTAGTCGATGATGAAGGGGTAAAGACAGGCCGCACGGTAATCATCGATCACGGTATCCTGCGTTCGTATCTGCATAGCCGTGAGAGCGCTGCTCATTTCGGCGTGGAGCCGACCGGGAACGCACGCGCGTTCGAATACTCTGACGAGCCGATCATCCGCATGCGCAATACCTATATCGAGCCGGGCACGTCTTCTGTGGAGGAGATCATAGCCTCAGTGAAGCGGGGCTACTACCTACAAGGGCTCGGTGGTGGTGGACAGGCTGACTCCAACGCCGAGTTCATGTTCGGCGTGCGAGAGGCGCACGAAATTGTCGATGGAAAGATCGGGAAGATGGTGCGTGGAGTGACCATCTCTGGGAATGCGTTTGAGGTACTGAAGTCGGTCGATGCAGTTGGAAACGACTTTGCCTGGGGACTCGGTGCTGGGCACTGCGGTAAGGGGCAACTGGCGAAGGTGGACGCGGGTGGACCACATCTTCGCTGTATCGTGACAATAGGGGGGCGGCAAGAATGAACAAGCTGATCGATCTTTGCGCGGACGCTCTAGATCGCACCAAGCAGAAGGGTGCTGGTGAGGTCGAAGTCTACGGCGAATCGATGCGCACGATAACCGTTGCGATTGAGAAGAACGATCTGCAGGTCTCCCGCGCTCAGAAGGAGACAATGATCGGGGTGCGAGCATTTTCCGAAAAGAGGGTCGGGTTTGCCTCAACTAATGATCCAACGGCGATCGACGAGATGTGTGCTGACGCGGTCATACTGGCCAAGGCCTCACCCACTGATGAGAACAATGTGTTGCCCTGCCGCGAAGTGAGCGACTACGTATCTGGAATATACGATCCAGCGGCACAGGACTTCAGGATCGAAGATGCGATAGAGCAGGCAGTGAGGATGCTAGATATCGCTCGTTCGATGGACAAACGCCTTATCCTCGGCAATGGGGAGTTCTCGGTGCACATCGGCACGCGCGCTCTGGTGAACTCGAACGGCATCTCTTCGGAGGAGAGCGAGAGCCTGTTCGTGTACTACGCCTTAGCCACCGCGCGCGACGGTGACGAGGTCTCCAATATGGACTATCAGTTCGACGCGACACGTAGGGCTGAGGCGATTGATGTCGAACCGATTACCCGTCGCGCCTGCGAGAACGCTCTCGGGTCGCTCGGAGCGAAGAAGGGGATTAGCTTCAACGGTCAGGTTATTTTGTCCCCGAACGCCGCCCAATCCCTGTTCGCCTCCCTGATCCTGTTTCAAGCGAACGCCAAGAACGTGTTGCGCGGGATGAGCAGGTGGAAAGATGCCCTTGGAAGCACGGTGGCGTCGGATCTGATCACCGTTGTCGATGACGGGCGCTTGCCGAATGGCGTGGGAACGGCGTCGTTCGATCGGGAAGGGGTACCACACAAGCGTCTAGAGTTGATCACAAGCGGCAGGCTCATGTCCTTCATGCACAACACGTACACCGCGATGGCTCTGGGGATGGAGAACACAGGGCATGCCGCCGGCTCAGCGCGCTCCGTCCCTGGGATCGGCCCGTCGAACTTCGAGATCCTCCCCGGAGAGAGGAGCAAGGGAGAACTGATCGCAGAGATCGATCAAGGTGTCCTCGTTACGCGCTTCTCCGGCCGCGCCGATCCGGTCTCGGGCGACTTCTCCGGCGTCGCCAAGGGAGGCTATCTGATCGAGAACGGACGCATCAGTCGTCCAATCAGAGGGACGCTAATCGCGGGTAACGCCTTTGAGGCGTTGAAGAGCCTCTCTGGCGTCTCCAGCGAGCGCGAGCGCGTATTCAGCCTGACGTTGCCTTACTTGCGTCTGGAGGGAATATCTATCACCGCAGGGTAGGATAATGATCAACATTCGCGAGCTCACTATTGGCGATTATGAGTCTCTGTGTGCGCTGTGGCAAGAGGCGAGACTTCCGTACAGACCGAATGGACGCGACAGGCGAGAGAAGATTGCTGCGCAAATCGATGGTGAATGCTCAATCTACCTTGTCGCTGAGGAGAATGGCAGAATCGTCGGGGCGATCCTGGGGACGCACGACGGGCGAAAGGGGTGGATCAACCGTTTGGCTGTAGCTCCGGATCAGCGAAGACTCGGCATAGCGCAGAAGCTTGTGGGTGCGGTTGAACAACGCTTGATCGATCTTGGGATCGAGATCTTCGCCTGTCAGATCGAGGACTGGAACGAGACCTCGATGACGGTCTTCGATCGCCTTGGGTACACGCGTCACGCCGACATCATCTACTTCACCAAGCGCCTCCGTCCGGACGTGTAGGATCGATGCGCAATTTATCCACCGGATCCTGCTTGTACAGGATCCGGTGACTGCTCTGTAACTGATTCTTCTTCAGGCCTCATCCCACGGTTTCGGAGTCGCGCTCTGAAGCCCCAGCGGCGGGCCGAGGATCTCTGCGAGGACGATTGCGGCACGCGGGTCCTCGTGCAGGATCTCCACGATCAGTCGCAACACAGGAGGCGCAGTTTCCATTACCTTTCCTCTCCTTTAGCCCTCTTCTTTTCGCTTTTGGCGAGGCCCTCGCGCATCTGAGTATCGGCCTGTATGTTCTTCATACGGTAGTAGTCCATGATTCCCAGATGTCCGCTGC
>JAGGXO010000159.1 GCA_021163015.1 Candidatus Bipolaricaulota bacterium | reverse complement strand
TTGGAGGTGTCCCCGTCTGCTCGACGTCACCGACACCCTTCGCGCACTTCGATGTTGAACTCATCGTGACAGGCTCGTTCTGGACGAAGCGGTAGAACCACTCTTCGCCAGCATCCTTCATACCGGGCGAGAGAGTGATCGGCTCGCCGAATTCTCTCTCGTAGGCCGCTGCCATCTCATCGGGATGGTTGATGATTGTCTGGTACACTCCTGCCTGCACGCCGGAGAGAGGATCGGGAGTGAGAACCATTCCCTTCCACTCAGGGCGAGTGAGGTCCCAAAGGCTATTGATTGGCGGACCATCGGGGTTGAGTGCGGCGTTGTAGATCACGACGCGGCTTGACCAGCGTTGCACGAGGAACGGATCCATCTCGTTCTTGTCAAGAAATGGTGCAACCGTGTCTGGAATGAAAGGAACAACCTTACCTGCCGGGAGCAGCTCGCCCTTCAGAAGCGGATCATTGTTTCCGTACAGGACGTCAACTGCATAGACACCGGCATCGTACTCACGGCTGAACTTGTCCACCTGATCAGACGAGTTCATGTCGTACCATTCAATGTCGATGCCGTACTTAGCCTTGAACTCGTCAACGATGTCTCCCATGCGTGATGAGACCGAGTAGATGACAACTGTTCCCTCTTGTTTCGCTGCAGCTTCGATTGCTGCCCAGTCCTGCTCAGCAATAGCAGCAAACGTAGTAATCAACAATGCTATCGCAGCAATGACTAAAATCCAACGTGTTTTCATGCCATACCTCCTTGCTGATTCTGTCCTAATTCTTGACTTGCTCCCAATTTATATTAATAATCACCTCCTGTTCCTTGTGATCTCGTTATGTGGAAGGGGCCACCAATTCTCCGCCCTCCACTTCGTAGTAGTTGATGGCCGATGCATCGATGTCGACCCACACCTGTTGGTCCATATCCAGCTTCAGCCCAGGGCCCATCCGAACTACCAGGGTTATGTCTCCCCGAACTACATGAACGAACACCTCAGGCCCTGCGGGAAGAACGGCGTAAACACTGAACTGCACGGTATCCGGAGCTTCATCGGTGTGAAGCGTGATATTCTCTGGGCGGACTCCTGCAATCACTTCCTCCCTGTCGGGGAGCCACGTTGCAGGGATGCTAAAGTCCTCCACCTGCAGGCGATTCCCTGTTGCATCTGAGAACGGCTTTGCTCGCAGTAGATTGATCCTAGGCGCTCCAATAAACTCGGCCACAAACAGATTAGCTGGAGTAGCATAGAGTTCTTCTGGAGGGGCGATCTGCTGGATGACCCCCTTGTCCATCACGACGACTCGGCTGGCCATCGTGAGGGCTTCCGTCTGATCGTGTGTTACGTAAACAGTCGTCGCACCAGCATCGTGGTGGAGCCTTTTCAGCTCCGACCGCATGTCCAGCCGTAAGCGGGCATCGAGATTGGACAGCGGCTCATCCATCAGGAAGACCGGTGGTTGGTTGGCAAGCAAGCGAGCTAGAGCAACACGTTGCTGTTGTCCTCCAGAAAGCTCGAATGGAAAACGCTTCTGCAGGCCGTCCATCCCAAGATCGGAGAGGACCTGATCGACGCGGCGCTTGATCTCAGCATGGGACATCTTTTTCAATTTCAATCCGAAGGCGATGTTCTCAAACGTGCTCATATGCGGCCACAGTGCGTAGCTCTGGAATACCATGTCCACATTACGCCGTCCTGGTGGGAGCACGATATCATCATCCGATGAGAACACGGTCTTGTCTCCGATGACAATCCGTCCCTCATCAGGCTGTTCCAACCCGGCTATGCAGCGGAGTAGAGTCGTCTTACCACATCCAGACGGGCCAAGGAGGACGAAAAACTCACCCGGGTCGATTTCCAGGTTGACATGATTGATAGCCACTACTTCGCCAAATCGCTTGACAAGCTCCGAGACAGTGAGAAACGCGCTTGACGTCATACTAACAACCCCTCCTTAAGGCTAGTGCCCTCCCTCTCGCATGCGTGACAGGTGTCCCCTTCCAAGTCTCCACACAATCAGCTCACCGACAATTGTGATCAATGTAACAAATAGAACAAGGGCGTTGCTGAGCTGTGTGATGTCATCCTCGGCGTAGCGGTAGGCCATGGTCATGAGAACCCTTGTTGATGGAGTGATGAGCAGGATGATCGGAGCCAGAGTACGCATCAGCCCGACAAACGTCACCATCATTCCGCTAACAATCCCCGATGTGGCAAGCGGGATGACAATACGTCGAAGACGGTTCAACCAAGAAGCACCCTGAAGAGCTGCCGCTTCCTCCAGCTCCTGTCCAATCTGCGCGATTGCACTTGATCCGGTGCGCGTCGTGTAGGGAAGCCTCTTCACGACAGCTACTAAGACAATGAGTGCGAATGTGCCGTACAATGCCGGAACTGGACCTCGTCGTACCGCGAACATACTCAGATACATTGCTCCGAAAGCGATCCCTGGAAACAAGTATGGCAGGAACGAGATCTGATTCAGTAGTTTGGATAGCCAGCTCTTGCGTTTCCTGACAACTATGTAACCGATGACTAGGCCGACCAAGGCTGCGATAAACGAAGCAGTGACGGCAAAGCGGATACTATTCCATGCTCCTCCGAGTATGGCGGCGCTACGAAAGAGCCCCGGACTGCCGAAGGCAATCGCCGGATCGGAGGGACCAATCCAGTAGTGGAGAGTCAGATTACTCAGTCCATACTGGCCATCAATCAACATCAAGGA
>JAGGXO010000154.1 GCA_021163015.1 Candidatus Bipolaricaulota bacterium | reverse complement strand
TCTTTGCTATTTCCTCTTTCTTTTCCCGCGATAGACTCATTTTCCCTCCTTCTCTCCCGCACCCGAGGGAGGGATTCTCCCATCTCCCAGGCGGGGATCGAAAACTCGTTCTTAGCCATGGGCATCATGCCCTCGGCCATGGTTCAGTTGGCAAAAGCCTTTCCGAACCTCCGGTTTACTTCGTACTTCACCTGCTCCTCATCGATCGTGAAGAGCTTCCTGTCTCGCAGCAGGAACTCTCCTGCAACGATAACATCAGTGACATCACACCCATGCGCGGCATAGACCAGGGTCGAGAATGGCTCGTATGCAGGCACAGTATCAACTCCAGAGAGGTCCACAAGGACGATGTCGGCATCCTCGCCAGTACTGATCCTGCGTGCCCCCGCACCCAGTGCCTCTGCTCCATTGTGCGTTGCCATCATTGCAACTTCTCTTGCTGGAAGAGCTGTTGGATCTTCCAATGCGCCCTTCGAAAGCAGGGAAGCCATTCTCATTTCCTCGATCATATCTTGGCCATTGTTCGATGCCGCCCCATCCGTGCCTAGGGCGACGTTCACCCCTGCACGGAGTAATGATACAACAGGGGCATGCCCGTTTCCCAGCTTGGCGTTGCTCTTCGGGCAGTGGACGGCGGTTACAGATCGTTGCGCTAGGATTGCCATCTCTTCCTCGCTGACGTGCACGCAGTGGGCGGCGATAGTTGGAATGGAGAATGCTCCTATCTCATCGAGTGCCAACACCGGTGTCTGCCCGAGATTCGTCAGCGACCAAGCGACTTCATCACGCGTCTCGCAGAGATGAGTGTGCAGTGGGACGTTCTTCTCGTGCGCCAAATCGATCGCCGCTGCCCATACATCTCTCCCACATGTGTAGATAGCGTGCGGACTAAGCGCTGCCCTGATCCTTCCGTTCGCTGCGCCATGCCAACGCTCTATCGTCTCTCTTGCCATCGCAAGCTCATCCTTTCCGTGCTTGTCGAGCTTGTTTGCCACGATCCCGTAGGAGATAGTGGCGCGCATGTGAGCCTCGCTCACTGCGCGTGCCACGGAGTCCGTATGGAAGTACATGTCTGCGACCTGCGTTGTCCCTGACTTGATCATCTCAGCTAGGCTGAGAAGCGAACCCCAATAGACATCAGCAGCGGTCAATCGCTTCTCAGCGGGCCAAATGTGTTCGCGCAACCATGTGTCGAGTGGAATGTCATCTGCCAGGCCACGGAAGAGGCTCATCGGAAGATGTGTGTGAGCATTAACAAACCCAGGCAAGGCAAGCTTTCCCTCGCCAGCGACAACCGTGTCGCCAGGTGATATGGGGAGTGGATTCTCGTCGAGTGCGGAGATCAAGCCGTTCTCGATGCGTAGATTAACCTTCTTCGCTGAGTTAGCATCACTAACAATTACATTCTCAAGGACAATACTCATTGACTGTTCTTTGTTTCCCATCTAAACTCAATTATAGCTCCAGGGAGGAGATGACGCAACGCGAATGAGATGCTCTCGGCTTCACAGCGTCTCTTCTGATATAATGAAGAGCAGATGATGAACAGAAGAGAACGGATCGGAAAAGAGGGAGAGCGTGCCGCCTGCGAATACCTGCACAAGGAAGGGTATTCGCTCATTGAACGAAACTGGCGCTGCCCGTTCGGGGAGATCGACATCATCGCACGTGATGGTGACACACTTGCTTTCGTCGAAGTGAAGAGGCGCTCCCGTTCTGGGTATGGTGGTGCGGAAGGAGCGCTCACACTGCACAAGCAGCGGCGAATCGTAGCTGCTGCGCGGATGTACCTCTCACAGGTGGAGAGTGATCTTCCGGTGCGGTTTGATCTCGTGGCGATAGAGAAGGGGAGGTTGTCCCTGTTCAAGAGCGCATTTGAATTGGAGGACCGGTGTACGCCCACCTTGTGAGCAGCGTAGTCGTGGGGATCGATGCACGTAGCGTGGAGATCCAATGCGACGTGACCGGCGGGTTGCCAGCGTTTCAGGTGGTGGGGTTGCCGGAGAAGGAGGTGAGCGAGAGCAGAGAGCGAGTGCGCTCGGCGATCAAGAATTCCGGATTCACCTTCCCAGCGAAGCGCATCACCGCCAACCTCGCCCCGGCCGATCTGCGCAAGGAGGGTGTAGGATTCGACCTTCCCATCGCCCTGGCGATCCTCCTTGCTTCTGAGCAGATCGTAGGAATGGAACGAAGGTACACTATTGTCGGGGAGCTATCTCTAAATGGCGAGGTTCGCCATGTTCCGGGGGTCCTCCCGATCGCCATGCTGAGCGCTCATAGCGACTGCGACGGTCTAATCGTCCCCGAACAGAATGCCATCGAGGCCGCCCTTGTTGAAGGCATTCCGGTCTATCCAGTGTCGAGTCTGGCGCAGGCAGCAGCGTTCATCGCCGGTCTCCTTCCAATAGAGCCGTTTGTGGTTGATCGTGAAGCGCTCCTGAAACGCGCCTACAGGGTTGCGGATGTCGATCTATCCGATGTGAAGGGCCAAGAGATGGCAAAGCGAGCGCTTGAGATCTCTGCGGCTGGTGGACACAACTTGATGATGAGCGGTCCGCCGGGCGCGGGGAAGAGCATGCTTGCTCACGCCCTCCCTGGGATTCTCCCTGCATTGTCGTTTGAGGAAGCGCTTGAAGTTACACGCATTTACAGCATTGCCGGTCTTCTCGAACCAGGCACTCCGCTCATTACCTTGCCACCGTTTCGCGCACCGCACCACACGATTTCCTATGCCGGGATGGTCGGTGGTGGGCACGGCCTCCCTGGTCCGGGAGAGATTACGCTTGCGCATCACGGCGTCCTGTTCCTAGACGAGACGCCGGAGTTCGACCGGCACGTGCTGGAGACGCTGCGCCAGCCGCTCGAAGATCGTTCGATCCTGCTGTCACGTGCAGGGGTTTCCGTCCGCTATCCCGCGAGCTTCGCCCTTGTTGGGGCGATGAACCCTTGTCCTTGTGGTCACCTTGGGGATCATACGCATCCTTGCACATGCACGCTAAGTGAGATCAAGCGCTATCGTAAGAGGCTCTCCGGTCCGTTTCTCGATCGGGTTGATCTGTTCGTGGAGGTTCCACGCCTTACCTCGGAGGAACTCCTCGCTCGTCCGCGGGGAGAAAGGTCTTCGCTCGTACAGGAAAGAGTGAAGCGTGCAAGAAGAATACAGCTTGATCGCTTTGAAAGCAGCTCTGGGAGATTCACGAACGCACAGCTATCGAGCAAGGAAATCGATAGATATTGCGAGCTTGACAGAGAAGGACGGAATCTCATTGAACTTGCCATCGCGCGCCTCGGGTTGAGCGCTCGCGCATACACGCGTACACTGAAAGTGGCTCGCACGATAGCCGATCTGGATGATTCGCCCCGCATTACGAGCGCTCATCTGGCAGAGGCGATCCAATATCGTGCGAGTGACGATGCGCTGTAGCTGCTATTCGCGCGCATCTGGAGGATTCACAGAAAATACACATTGTGTTGGTATAGTTACTGGCTGTGTGGCTCTCGTGTAGACTGGCTTCGGAGGCCATTGCCCCTTAAGGAGGAATGATGAGACACAAGCTGTTGTTTGTCCTCGTATGTCTCTTGTTTTTTGGGTTGAGCGTTGCGGCAACGGAGTTCCCGCTTGCCGTAACGGGGATCAGTATTGATGGAAACGTGAAGATCAAGACGAGTGACATCATGAAGGTGGTTCCCTTCCACAGTGGGGACAGTATCACGTCCAATCAATTAAGAGACGCATCACAGGCGATATACGACCTTGGCTGGTTCAGTGATGTAATACCGGAGGTCGATGATGCGGGAGCAGTTACGTTTAAGGTGACCGAGAATCCTGTGCTGAAGAAAATCGAGATCACGGGAAACGTTAATACCGAACCGTTTAGCATCCTTGGATGGACATTGTTCCGCACGCGCATCATGACAAGCGACAAGGCGCGAAGCATCCTGCGTGACAAGGGAGTGAAGAAGGGAAAGGTCCTGAACAACAACTCGTTGAAGGATGGACTCCAGGCGATAATCGATGCCTACGATAAGAAGGGTTATGCCCTGATCATGATCGGCAAGGTGACCCCAGGTGAGACGCTCACCATTCAAATCATCGAAGGGAGGGTCACAGCAAACATAGTCACTGGCTTGTCGACTGTTCCCGAGAAGGTCGCCGAGGACATGATCGACCTCCCGCTGAACGAGTGCGTGAAAAAGGCAGCGATTCAGCAGGTCATGACGCGACTGCAGGGATCGGTCTACTTCTCCAAAGTAGATGTCAAGCCGCAACAGGGCGCGACGCCCGATTCCGTTCGCCTCCTGTGGACACTTACCGAACGTAAGCTGATCGACGCTCCAGTCACCGTCACAGGGATCGACCTATCCGGGGTGACCCTTTTTCCGCAACAGATAGCGGATGGAGCGATTGACGCGATCCCAGAGGGGCAGATCGACAACTATGGGCTGCTCCAAGTACTGAAACGACTGTTTGACCTCTACTACCGCAACGGGTATGTCATGGCGAGGTTCGTTGCCGGCTCGATAGAGAACGGCCGCCTTCCGGTGACTGTTGAAGAGGGAAGGATTGGAAAGATCGATATCAGTGGAAATGACAATACCAAGACATACGTGATTGAGAAGGTGCTCGGGATCAAACCGGGCGATATCTTGAACAAGAACCGCCTTGCCGTCTCTTACCAGGGGCTGATGGCGCTCAAGTATTTCAATTCAGTAAACATTGATCCGCAGTGGGCTGATGACGCTGTCGACTTGTCCGTGTCGGTGGTGGAGAATAAGAAGCTCGGTGGAATCAACGGGTCTGTAGCTTACTCGCCAGATAGTGGGGGACTCGTTGGAAAGCTTGACTACAGCCAGAAGAATCTGTTCGGTACGGGGCAGGATCTATCTTTCTCCTTCAGCCGCGGGCTGGTGAACGATCAGAGCGCAACCTGGGATCTCGGCTACAGCACCGTCGCTTTCTTCCGCGATTTCAATCGTGTTGGATTGGACTTCTACCGCAAGTCTGATGAGAAGAGTGACGGTGAAGGAAATTCGAGAAACTTTCTTTCCCTTGGTGCCACAGCGTCGATCAGCTACCCCGTCATGGACTATACAAACATGACGCTTTCTTACAAGCACGAGACAGTGAGTGCGTCGGACGATCCAACTTGGCACCCGATCGATTCGATCACGATCGGGATCAGCTACGATGACGTCAATAATCCGCACTTCCCCACATCCGGGAGCCGGCGCTCGTTGACACTCGAAAAGGCGGGCGGATTTGCTCCAGGGCCGAACTACGCTAAGCTTAATCTAAGCTGGGTTCACTTTGCGCCGCTGTACATCAATCTGCCGTTCATCTCCGAGCGCGATCAGGTTCTCGCGGTGCGTCTGGGCAGTGGCTGGGGAGTGGACATTCCCTTCTCTCAAGCCTACGACTTCGGTGGACCGGCGACGATCCGCGGGACGAGTGCGACACAAGTGAGGCGCCTTGCCTACGCCAACTTCGAATACCGATTGGCTGTCGTGCAGGGCCTCACGGGAACACTATTTCTCGATGCCGGCGTTCCGCTTGACAAGGTTGAACTCTCCACGGCGAAGGGATCGTTTGGGATTGAATTTGGAATTGAAGCAGCCGGGATGTACGTCCGTCTGGACATGGCGTGGGTGCTGGGGCCGGACATGGGTTGGGTCCCGCACTTTGACTTCGGGTTCAGCCCGATGTTCTAGGA
>JAGGXO010000139.1 GCA_021163015.1 Candidatus Bipolaricaulota bacterium | reverse complement strand
CCTCACGACAGAATCCGGCTTACCGGCCTTCTCTTCCTCGGAATTGAGTGATGTGAGGATTGAGCAATCTAGAGATTGAGTGACTGAATGATTCAGTCTTGGAATCGATCGCCCGATGGTTAAATGCTCAATCGTTCAATCCTACAGGGATTGATTCCCCGCCCCTTGGGGCGTGCTTCTCACAAAGCCTCTTGATACACCGTCCGCTTGCGGCGGGGTACTTCATTTCGTGACAATCACGCGCTTGGAGGTAGGTTGCTGTTATGAAAGAGAGACGAGCGGTCTGGATAGTTGCTCTCGTTGTTTACGCATCGCTTGTGTTCATCATATCCAGCATGACGATGAGCGGTGGTCAACCGCTGTTGCACTTCCCAGGAGGGGACAAGGTACTTCACTTCTTGGAGTTCGGACTCTTCTACTTCATAGCTTGGAAGGCATTCGGTAAGCATCGCTTCGCCGCTGCGTTTCTGCTGACAGCCCTCTATGCCGGGAGTGACGAATTTCACCAGATATTCGTCGCCACTCGGGAGGCGAGCATCCTCGATTGGTTGGCTGATATCGCCGGCGCTGGTTGCGCTGCCACAGGGATCATCCTCTTGTTGCGTACGGGCTTGCCGGCTTTCTTACGGCGGCGTATACTCGCAACCGAGAATAAGGATGAGGAGGGATCAGAGTAATGTGGTGGGGACTTCCGTTTCTGATGGGGCCAAGCTTCTTGATTCTCCTTCCGGCGCTAGCGCTGGCGATCTACGCGCAGTACAAGGTGCGATCGACCTATGCGCGCTATTCGCGTATTGAGACGGAACAACGGGTTACCGCAGGGCAGGTCGCGCAACGGATCCTAGAGGGGAACGGTATAACCGACGTGACCATTGGCCAGATACGTGGCGCACTGGCCGACAACTACGATCCGCGAAAAAAGGTTTTGCACCTCTCAGCAGCGGATTCGACGTCGGTGGCAGCGGTTGGCGTAGCAGCGCACGAGGCAGGACACGCGATTCAGCACGCGCGAAACTACAGGCCGCTGTCACTTCGTACGGCGATCGTGCCAATTGCCAACATAGGGTCTCAATTGGCGTTCCCCCTCTTCTTCCTGGGCCTGATATTTCGTTACCAGGCGTTCATCACCATTGGCATCTTCGCTTTCTCAGCAGCGGTCTTGTTTACGCTCGTCACGCTGCCGGTCGAATTCGATGCTAGCCGCCGTGCGGTCGCCAGTTTGCGGCAGAGCGGACTGGTGTCCGACGAAGAGGTTGGGGGAGTCAAAGAAGTCCTTTTTGCTGCGGCTCTTACTTATGTTGCTGCCGCTGCAATGGCTGCGTTGCAACTTCTGATGCTCCTGTCATTCAACAGGCGACGATGAATCTCTCACCATCGCTCCTCTCCGCCGACTTTGGGAACCTGCGAGCCGAGGCACGAGAGGTCGAGCCGCTCGCTGAGTACTTCCATATAGATGTTATGGATGGCCACTTCGTTCCCAACCTAATGATCGGCCCACCAGTGGTCAATTCACTACGACGTGGCCTGAAAAAGCCGTTTGACATCCATCTGATGATCGACTACCCGATTCAGTACGCTCCGCGGTTTGAGGTGAACTCGTCGGACATGATCACCTTTCACATCGAGGCCAAGGACGAACCGTTTCGAGCGATCGATGAAATTCGCGAACTGGGGTGCAAAGTCGGAATCTCACTGCGGCCGATCACGCCGGTCACAGCAGTATTTCCGTACCTTGACCTCGTTGACTTGGTGCTCGTGATGAGCGTCGAGCCGGGTTTTGGAGGGCAGGCGTTCATGTCCGCGACTGTGGAGCGGATCGGAAAACTCAAGAATGAGATCGGAGATCGGAAGGTGATAATCTCAGTCGACGGCGGAATCAATGACAAGAACATACTATCGGTCGTCGACGCGGGAGCTGAGCTGATCGTTGCCGGCTCAGCAATCTTCGGTCAACCAGATCGAATCGCCGCCATGACCAAACTGATCGCGGCTACCAGGCAAGCTCAATGAACCCCACGAACCCTACGAACTCGGTAGATGAGCGATATATGCGCCTCGCTATTGAACTGGCGCATAAGGGTGAGGGATACACGAATCCTAACCCGATTGTCGGCGCAGTTGTCGTTAAGGACGGGACTATAGTCGGGCAAGGCTATCACCACGAATTTGGCGGACCGCACGCAGAGGTCTTTGCACTAGAAGAAGCAGGGGAGAATGTGGCCGGGGCGACGATTTATGTGACACTCGAGCCTTGTTCGCACTATGGAAAGACCCCGCCGTGCGCCGATCGGATCATTGCCGCGGGGATAAGGCGCGCTGTTGTTGCGTGTCGCGATCCGAATCCTGTTGTCAACGGGAAAGGGATCGAGAAGATGCGCGTGGCTGGCATCGAAATAACAGAAGGTGTGCTGGAGGGAGAGGCGCGCCGAGCAAACGAGATCTTCTTCAAGTATGTGCAGAGCGGCCTGCCGTTCGTACAACTGAAGCTCGCGCAGAGCCTCGATGGAAGAATAGCGACACGCACTGGCGATTCCACGTGGATCAGCGGAGAAGAATCGCGCATCCAGGTCCATCGTTTGCGAAGGAGATTTGCTGCGATAGTTGTCGGGACGAACACAGTAATCAAAGATGATCCACTTCTCACAGTTCGCCACGTAGAAGGACCTAATCCTGTGGGCATCGTGCTTGACGGCCGCGGCCGGGTTCCGCTCGAGAGGAAGATGTTTGCCGAAGACGGCCGAACGATAGTAGTTACTGCAAGCATGCCCGAAGATAAGGAGGCAGAGCTTTGCGCTCGGGGTGTTGAGGTCTGGCGCCTTCCCGCAGCTGCAGGAAAGGTCGATCTGCGGCAACTCCTTGTTCGGCTGGGGAAAGAAAACCTCGACTCGCTCCTCATCGAAGGTGGAGGGGAGACCGCAGCGGCGTTCCTCGAGTCTGGCCTTATCGACAAGGTCTCGTTCTTCATCGCCCCGCTACTAATAGGTGGACGCGATTCTGTAGCTTCTGTCGGCGGAGAAGGCGTCGGGGTGGTTGCAAATGGGCACAAGCTATATGGTGTTGAAATTGCCCAGTTTGGTGACGACATGATGATAGAGGGGTATTTGAGGGGGACAACATGATAGATCGATATGGCCTATCGCCGATGCGGGAGTTATGGAGGCTTGAGTCACAGTACGAGCACTGGCTCAAGGTGGAGCTGGCCGCGCTTGCCGCGATGGAGGAAGTGGGTGAGGTTCCAGCGGGGACGTACGCGGCGGTGAAGAACCATGTCCATGTGGATGTGAAGCGATCTTTGGAGATCGAAAGCGAGATCCGCCATGATCTACTGGCGTTTATCAGATCGCTCGAGCAGCAAGCGGGCGATGTCGGACGGTTCATCCACCGTGGCCTTACGTCATCCGACGTCAAAGACACCGCGCTGTCGTTGCAGATGCGTGCCGGACTTAGCTTGATCCTGGAT
>JAGGXO010000068.1 GCA_021163015.1 Candidatus Bipolaricaulota bacterium | reverse complement strand
TCCATATTCTCTTGCCCATCTCATCGATGCTTCGCAGATTGCGCAGGATGCTCCGGTTGGAGACCCCTGTGTAGGCGATGTGAGCTGCGTCATCCAGCGTCTTGATGTCGTACAGAAATAGATCGATTAGATCTGCGACCTTCCTCAGTTCGAACTCGGAAGCATACCCGCTCGTGTCGAGCGCGGTGTGGATATCCAATTCTGCGCAGCGGGAAGCAATAGCTCGCACGAAGTCTGCCTGCATCAGCGGTTCCCCCCCGGAGAAGGTCACTCCTCCGCCCGATTCCTCATAAAAGAGCGTATCCTTAACTACCTCCGAAACAACCTGCCCGACGTTCATCACCCTCCCGGCAAGCTCGCGCGCCCCGTTTGGGCATACGGGGACACAGTCACCGCAACCAATGCAGACGGATTGATCGAGCAGCAAACCATCATCTACCACCTCTAGTGCGTCTTGATTGCAGGCGGAGACACACGCTTTGCACAGGGTGCATCTCTCCTTGTAGTAGAGGATCTCCGGGCGCTCGCGTTGGCTCTCCGGGTTGTGACACCATTCACAGGCAAGCGGGCAGCCCTTGAGAAAGACCGTGGTACGGATCCCTGGCCCGTCGTGGATCGCGTAGCGCTTGACGTCAAGGATCGTTCCAGCTTGATCTTGTGGGTTCACCTTCCTGCCTATTCGGCCGCCGTCTGCAGCGTTGCGCTCCAGTCGAACGTGTAGGGAACTCCGTCGTTAGTCTGCGTCCCCATGCCACTAAGCACGTTGCCGTCACGCTTTCCCTCTAGGTCTATCTGCACATCTGCGTGCGGAGTGATCACATCCATCTCTCCGGAGGCGTGAATTGTGAACGTACCATTCCCGGCTGTTCCTTCGGTGATTGGAATCGAGAACGGCTTCGAGCCCGGTCCCATCAGCCCGATCTCGCCCGTGATCTGTGTCGCTTTCTCTTCCTGATCAAGAGTGAGTGTAAGTGGCGATGTAAACCCAGTTGCCGGCCCGCTCGTCCAAGTAAGAAAACCGCTCCACGTTCCAGCTACATTAACCAGTGTGAGCCCGAAACAGCCACTCAGACTGAGAATTCCAGCCAAGATTGCACCTACAAGAATGATTCCTCTCCACTTCTTCTTCATACTTGATTCCCCTCCTTCTAGTGCTTCGTATCTCCCCAATCCCAGGCAGCGTAGTCTGCGCCTTGGCAAGATGAAAGCTTCTCTCACGCTCGCTTATGATTGCCAAGAACCGCTTTTTCCTCTTACGTTGATTTCCACATCCTGCCCCCACGTTCTTTACGTCTTCGCGCGAGAGTGCTCTTGCCTTTCGCATCACGCGCCACTCACTGTACGTATCCGTTTCACTCACCTACGCGCTTTCTAAGCAAACCAACAGGAACCCATCTTAATCGGAATCCCTCTGCAGTCAAAGGACATTTCCACTCGACATCGCAAGGCCGTTACAAGCATTAACGGATTATTTATGTCTAAAAGCATCCGTTACGAGGTATATTATGAGTGTAGATCATTGACAAGTGAACCGAGAGGAAAAGAAAGAAGAACCGCCAAATAGGCGAGCACGCTCAGAAGAGGCTCTCCTTGAGGCATGAGAAAGATTCAAAGATTGCAGCGGATGGCCCGCTGCAAGCAATACATATCCTCGGAGAAGCATCTACTAAAAGCAAACCGCCCGAAAGGACGGGACGCAAAGCTACGGACCTTCTAGGCAACGCTCGTACGAGCATTGTGCAAAGGGCAAACCGGGAGTGATCCCGGGACGCAAAGCCACGGACCTTTTAAGTTCATAGGGTTCCTTGGGTTCATTGAGTTGAACGCAAAGAACATCAGGCCTTGAAAGGCCGCCGGGTTGCCGCAAGCAGTCTAATGGTGGCCGAGTTGCTAGATGCACTCAAAAGACCATTGGGAGGTGCTTTCAATGAGGATTAACAAGTTTATGGTAGGCCTGTTGGTGTTGGTTTTGGCAGTGAGCATTCTTGGTGCGGTCGCTTTGGCGAAACCCGGACACGGAAAGGACCAGAATGCTTCAGATACCGTGATTGACAGTGTTTCCTGGACGGTCCAGGGCTTCATCAACATGACGATTGATGACAGCGCGTTTGACTTCGGTCAGATCGATGCTGGCGTAGACTCCGTCAGTGAGGACAATGCAAATACCCTGTCCGTGTTCAGCAACACAGAGTGGGTGCTCACTTACACCGTAAGTGGAACGGGAAGCGACCACCTGGGTGTCTCCCTTTCCGCCAGCGAAGGCGATGGCGATGGCAACGTAACCGTCGGTTACAGCTTGAACGACCTTCGTTCGATGGATCCTGGTAGCTACACCGCGACCGTCACCTTCACTGTTGCTGCCAAGTAAGAGTTCAACGAGCGCTTCGGGGGCCGCGCAATCGGTCCCCGAAGCACCATCTTCTCGGTTTGCAGGGTCTACATCATGTCTCTTACACACTCCAAGTGACCGCTCAAGCCCTGTTTGGCATAGTTCATAGGTTTTAGCATCCGTTTCTGTCTAAGATTTCCGCTTTCCAGGTATACTATAGGTGTGGGTCATTGACAAGTGAACCGAGAGAGAAATGCCCAGAACGCCAGAAGAGCAGTGGACATGCTCTGCCCCTCTGGCATAAGAAAGATACGAAGATTGCAGCGGATTGGCCGCTGCAACAACTAGATCCTCAACGAGGCATCTACAAAAGGCAAACCGCTCGAAAGGGCGGGACGCAAAGCTACGGACCTTCTAGGCAACGCTCATAACTGAGCAGAGTGAAGGGCAAACCGGGAGTGATCCCGGGACGCAAAGCCACGGACCTTCCAAGTTCATAGAGTTCCTTGGGTTCATCTTAGTTGAACGCGAAGAACGAAAGGACTTGAAGAGGCCGCCGGGCTGCCGCGGCCTGATGGTAGCCGAGTCACTAGATGTGCTCAGATAAACCATTGGGAGGTGCTTTCGATGAGGATTAATAGGTTTTTTGTAGGTCTGTTGGTACTTGGCTTGGCAGTAGGTATTCTTGGTGCAGTCGCTCTAGCGAAGAAACCTGCATCAAACAGTGCAATGGACAACGTATCGTGGACAATCCAGGGATTCATTGAACTCACGATCGACGACAACGCATTTAACTTCGGTCAGATCGTTTCTGGTGTCGACTCTGTGAGTGAGGACAACGCGAACACCCTCCATGTGTTCAGCAACACCAAGTGGACGCTTAGCTTCTCCGTAACTGGAGTAGGCAGCGATCACTTGAGCGTTTCCCTTTCCTCTGACGAGGGCAGCGGCAACGACGACATAGCCGTTGGATACAGTCTGAATAACCTTCGTTCGATGGATCCAGATACCTACACCGCAACGATCACTTACACCGTCGCTGCCAACTAAGGCCAAACCATGCTTGAGGGGCTGGATGTTGTTTCCCAGCCCCTCAGCAATCTACCTTCTCGGTTCACGCAGTATGCAACGCATCCTATCCCAGTGCACGATCTTCCGCTCTGTTCCTCGGCTTAAGAGGTCTCGGTTGATATCACTAGCATAAAGCGTATAATATAGGTGTTGCAAGTTGCTTGCCTTGAGCAAGAAGGAGGTGGTAGGCGAAATAGGTGTTAGCTATACCAGAGATTGACCTTTGTTGCCTCTCACAAGCATTAAAGGGCAAACCGTTTGAAAGAGCGGGGCGCAAAGCTACGGCCTATAAAGGTATGGACGAAAGGGCAAACCGGGAGTGATCCCGGGGCGCAAAGCCGTGAGTCTTTCGGGTTTAGAGGGTTCGTTGGGTTCTTAGGGTTCATTGAGTTAGAAAGCAACGAACGCTGAAGCTGCAGAAAGATTGTCAGGCTGCCGTGGTGTACCTAATGGTGGCAGAGCTGCAAGATGCTCATGAAACAAAACCATTAGGAGGTGCTTAACATGAAGAGGCTTTTTGTATCGATTTTGATAGTAGCAGTAGCAATCAGTTTAGGAGTCGCTGTTTGGGCGGCCAATCCACAGGATGTGCAGGTGAATTGGCACACCAATAACTGGATTATCTTGTATGTTCCAGATCAGAAGGTGGACCTGGGGACGGTTGATGGTAGTCAGTATAACCCGGCAACCGGTGAATGGGAGCCGATCACCGATGGCGAAAGTCACAGCGCATATGTGATCACCAACAATGCGGCTGGATTCACCCTTTCGGTCACTGCTGCGAGCGCTACCGGATATATCGCTGCCAATCTTTCGCGTTTTCAGATGGACGGCGGAGAACTGGGAGCGTGGACCGGCAGCCTCAGCAACACCCAGATCTTAAGCGGCTCGAGCGCTGGTATTGGAAGCGCGACTGATATTAATTATCAGTATGTTCCAAGCTGGGACGACGCATCCGGTGATTATCGCGTGATCGTCACCTACACAGCGACCGCGAAGTAGTATACTAAATCGTGTGGAGTGGCCTCTCGGGGCCGCTCCATTACCTAAAATGTCTAGGCGAATAGTTCTCTCCTTTTTCATCCTTCTCTTCGTTGGCCTCGTCGCTTTTTCAACAACGAACTGCAACGACCGATGGGGCAACGAGATGTGTCTTACGGTCCAACCTGATATTGATTTAGGAACGATCGATACTTCCTCGTCTACTGGAGCTGCACTGGATGGCGGGGGCGTTCCAACCTCTCGCTTTGCTGTATAACGCTGTCACTGTCGTCCACAACGGCTGGCTTATCTGAATTGGGTCTTGGAAGTAGATGCATCATCCACCTCGAGAATCGATCTCTCGCGTTTGTATTGGCGGCAAGCGATACAGGTAGGGACTACGTACCATTCTCTGCACTCGCCACCTGGTACAAAGTCGCATCGGGACAAAGTACAACAGGGACAGTAGCCATTCCGATCGATTATGAGTATCTTCTCACCACCGTCGATCCTCCGGGGGACTGCGCAGTGACCCTTACCTATCGGGTGATAGTTTCCTGGGGGTCGTATCAGTTGTATGTTGTGAGCCAGGATGTCACCCTGTATCGGCGTGTCAAAGATTGGATACTCGTTTTGATGAAGAAATCGATCGATCTTGGCACCGTCGATGGCTCGGGTTATGTGATGGGAACTGGTCTGCCAGCGCGCGAATCGCTCGATGACGGAGCCTTCATCATCAGTAACTCACCTGCGGGTTGGGATCTAGCGCTTCAGGTTGGATCGATATCCACGCCACCATGCTACAGCGGTGATCTGTTGTTCGTCTTCTTCTGGCAGGTTGATAGGTCCGCGTTTCATTCGGCAAGCGGGCTCAAAGTGCAACCGGTGACCATCACGTCTAGTACCGGGCTAGGGAAGTCTCATCACACGCTCGGTTATCGCTATACACCGACGACTGCCGAGTGCGAGGGAGACTATTCTATCACGCTAGTCTATACCGCGACCTCACGTTAGCCTGGTTGAATTCTGTTGCTAGGATCTGGCAGAATAGCAGTAAGGAGGGAAAGATGAGGCCAGTAAGGTTTGTTCTGTTTTTCGCAGCGATTCTTGCAAGTGTTAGCATCAGCTCCTTTGCTCTACAGATCACGCAGATCGAGTTTGATCTGCACCTGGCACCTGGGGCAAGCGACACGTACACGTTTCAGGTAATCAACAATGAATCCGACTCACAAGATGTGACTGTATACATGGGGGATTGGACGCGGACAGAGAACGGCGAGAACGACTTTCTGACACTTGACAGTGCTCGCTGGCTGTTTGCGCGTGAGTTCAAGCAGGGAGACGAGTTGGACGTCAAGTACCGCGTCACCCCTCCAAACGATGGCATCACCCTCAGCGGTACCTACGCCAGCGGAAGCCCATCATCACAGGGCCAAGTTGCGGGCGAGCCGAAGCTCCTCTCTGCTGGCACTACAGCTCCGATCGAATCGACAGCTGGACCCGTGGCCATCACGCGCACGATCGTTTCCACTGAAGCAGATGGAACAGTCACCGTAAATCTGCATGTGCACGCGCTGCAGGACTTTGGCGGCCTGCGCATCGATGAGACGTTCTCCTCGCATGTCGACATCGAGCCGGTCGACAACGCGGAAGGGGAGTTCACCACCGTCGCCCGCTCCTGCGGCGACTGGATCACTGCTTCCCCGCAAACGTTCACCGTCGCCCCTGGGGGAACACAGCCGGTCAGCTTTCGTGTCGTCGTTCCAAATAGTGACGTATCCGGTATGTACTGGGCGATGATCTTCGTCCAGGGCTCTCCCCGCCCGCAGCAGCGCCAAGGGGCAACTGTTCTTGCCATCGAACGCTTCGGGGTCAAGGTTTACGAGACGATCCCTGGATCGGAAGAGCTATCGGGTGAAGTGAAGAGCGTACGCAAAGTGGAAAGCGATCCGTTAACATTCAAGGTCACATTTGCCAACACCGGCAATGTACAGCTACGGCCAACTGGAACGATCAACGTCATCAACCAACATGGTGATGCTGTACGGACGCTCGCGATAGATGAGTTCCCGCTTCTCCCGGGCAAGGAGCGTGTCCTTTCAGTGGCAGATGATTCCGAGTCACCGCTACCGGCGGGGATTTACCGTGCCCTCGTGACTATTGACTACGGTGGCGACAACCTGGCCGGTGGGACGCGCGACTTCCGTTTGCGTTAAATCACCAACCATATAGTCTTCACTTGTCCTTCTCCGCAGATCACGGTTGATCCGGTGAATGAGCTTGGTCCGAGCTTCTTAGCTCTTAACACGAAAAAACGGCCCTCATAACTGAGGGCCGTTGGTAATCCTGCTATACTCTACGGCTCACCTGGCCACGGCCCGATGATACCTTCCACCGCCCACTCCATCGTGGTTAGCTCAAGTACGCTCATGCGCGAACCGACCTGCACTTGGAGGTTCCCTTTGCGGTCGTTGACTGGACCGTCGAAGGGATCGAAGACCATGGAAGGATCGGACATCTCTGCAATGCGATCCTGGATGAGATCGTAAACGCTGACCGTTCCCAATACGGGATCGTCAACCGTAACCGCCTTCAGCTTGTCCACGTAGGCGGGGTTGATCGGCATCCCAGGCTGGGCACCCATTTCCACCGCTCCCTGTCCGAGGAGCCACCAGTAGTCGACGTTCTCAAGGTTCTTCGCCGTGTAGACACCAGCATATACCTTGGCCAAGAAGTCGGCATAGATTGCATCCCAGTGAACGAGTTCACCAGACACGCAGTAGTCCTTGCTGAAGCGATACATCGGAGAGTAGTGAGCGAAGCTGAGAAGCCCGTTTTCACCCGCTACCTGTACGACGGTTGGTGAGTCTTCGGTAAACGCAAATGCGTCGCAGCCATCAGCAATGAGGGCTTCAGTAGCTTCCTTTGCCGCCGCCGGGTTGAACCATTCCATGATCCAGCGTACATCCACT
>JAGGXO010000190.1 GCA_021163015.1 Candidatus Bipolaricaulota bacterium | reverse complement strand
GGAAATACTCCTTCCTCTCCTCATCGATCGTCAAGGAAGTGAAGCGCTTCGGCGGGGACATAGCCTCATTCGTCCCTAAGAGCGTCGATGATGCATTGACCAGAAAGTTCGCCGATCAATAACAATTGGGAAGACCGGCTCGAACTCCTTCACTTATCACCCTTCCTCAATCACGCGGCGGCGGTTGGATGTGTCCTGCGTCCATCAAGATCTTTGTCTCTGCCTGCGCGTGGCGAATCTTCGTCTCCGCTTCGTGGCGTATTTCATCTTCGGTGAGGATACGCCGGGCGATCCCCTGTTCTATCGCCTTCAGCCCCACGGCGACCGCCTCGTTGATGAACACCTCCGTCTCCATCATCGTGGGGACGATGTAATCCTCGTTGATCCCCTTCTTCTCCGCCGTCTCCGCTATAGCGTGCGCGGCGGCGATCGCCATCTCATCGGTGATCGTCTTGGCAAAGACGTCGAGCGTACCACGGAAGATCCCCGGGAAGCCGATCGAGTTGTTCACCTGGTTCGGAAAGTCGGACCTTCCCGTGCCGACGATGCGCACGCCAGCCTCCTTCGCCTCCCACGGCCAGATCTCCGGTGTGGGATTGGCCATGATAAACGCGATCGCGTCTTTGTTCATCGCTTGCAGCCACTCCTGCTTGATTGTTCCCGGGCCCGGCTTGGAGGCAGCGATCAGTACATCACTTCCGGCAATGGCATCGGCCATATCACCGCTGCGATGCTCAGCGTTCGTCACCTGCGCGTAGTGCCACTTGTAGGGGTTCTTGTCCTGATCCTTCTCCAGGTCTTCGCGACCGGGATGGAGGATTCCTTTGCTATCAACCATGATCACATTGCCGGCAGGGACACCGGCGGAGAGCAGAATACGCACGAAGGCGACGTTCGCCGAACCGGTCCCGATGACGCAGTAAGTGACCCTGTTCATGTCCTTATCGACAACCTTGAGAGCGTTAATCACACCGGCCAGTGTGATCGACGCCGTGCCCTGCTGATCATCATGCCAGACAGGGATCTCCAGTTCCTCTCGCAGCCGATCGAGGATATAGAAGCACTTGGGATTGGCAAAGTCCTCCAGGTTCACGCCGCCGAACCCGGGAGCGATCCACTTGACCGCTTGGATGATCTCCTCGGGGTCTTGAGTGTCGAGCATGATCGGGAACGCCCCGACTCCGCCCAGGTACTTAAACAGCAAAGCTTTCCCCTCCATCACCGGAAGGCCAGCGTGCGGGCCGATGTTGCCTAGGCCGAGGACGCGTGACCCGTCTGAGACAACGGCGACGGTGTTCGCCTTGTTCGTATACTCGAAGACCTTGCTCTGATCGGCCTCGATCTCCCTGCACGGGGCGGCCACACCTGGGGTGTACCAGATCCCAAAGTCGCTCACGTCAGTGACGGCACACTTGAGCGTCGTCTCTATCTTCCCACGGTAGAATGCATGCCACCCTGGTGCCTTCTTAGCGGGGATCTCCGCCCGCTGCTTCATCTCTTCTACACCCAGTTTCTCCTCGCCCATCATTTGCTCCTTTCAATTCTGTCATGGATCGTTTGTATGTTCTCGCTTAGCGTCTTGCCTACAGTGTCGTACAGGCTCTCACCGTGAGAATCCATCGTCACTGTGAGCGGGCCAAACTTCTCAACGCAGAGAACCCACACTGCCTCGGGCATCCCCAGCCTGTCGAGCCAGTGAACATCTTTGACCTCACTGATCGCCCGCGCAGCGAGTGCCCCCGCTCCGCCGGTGTAGTGGGAGTAGACCACGCCCACCTTCTGGAGGGCGGCGAGTGTCTTCTCGCCCATTCCTCCCTTGCCGATGATAACCCTCACCGGAAATTTCTCCAGGAAGCGATCCTCAAAGATCTCCATCCGCGCCGACGTCGTCGGTCCAGCGGAGACGATCCTCCACCTTCCATCCTTCTTCTGCACGACTGGGCCACAGTGGTAGACGGCGAGGCCGTTCACGGGGAACGGTGCTCCTTTTTCCAGCATCATCAGGTGAGCTTCATCGCGCGCGGTGAAGATCGTACCGGTAATGTGTATCACATCCCCTACGCACAGGTCACGCGCCTCTGCCTCCGAGATCGGTGTAGTGAGTATACGTTCCAACTACGTCACCTCGATCTTTCCATTAGCATCGATCGTCACCCGCGCTCGCCGATCGCTCCAGCACTGATAGACGATCCCCACGGGAAGGGAGGCGGGGTGTCTATGCGCGTACTCAACGTGCACATCGAGGCAGGTCGTCTTGCCGCCCAAACCCATCGGCCCGATTCCGCTAGCGTTGATCAGATCGCGCAGCTCCTCTTCCAGCGCCGCGATATTCCCCTCAGGATGGCGCGAGCCGACCGGGCGCAACAGCGATAGCTTGCCGAGCTTGAGTGATAGATCGGCGCCTCCACCGATACCCACGCCCACGATCCCCGGCGGGCACGGCTTCCCAGCGCAGCCGACCACATGATCGACGATGAACCGCTTGACTCCATTGATCCCCACTCCGGGCGGGAGCATCCCTAGTGCAGCGCAGTTCTCGCTCCCCCCACCCTTGGGCAGAAGGTCGATAACACAGCTATCGCCATCAACGATCTCCCAACTGATGTAGGGGATGTGCTCTCCGACGTTGTCACCCGTATTCTCCCCGGTGAACGGATGCACGGCGTTCGGGCGTAGTGGAACCTCATTTGTCGCACGACGTACAGCCTCAATGATGCTGCCTTTCAATGACGAGAGCTCAGGAAACTTTGAGCCGACGCAAACGATGAACGTCTGGATCCCCGTGTCTTGGCACATCGGTATTGACCCATCGCGCGCTGCATCGGCGTTCTTCAACATCGCCTCCAGCTGCACACGCGCCACGCCGCTTTCGATCGCGCTTGCCTCTTTCAGGGCAACAAGGACATCCTCTGGAAGAATCGTCTCCGCCGTGCGGATAGCGGCAACCAACTGCTCGACCAGTCTTTCATCCCTCACAATACCTTGCCTCCGAAGCACCTGCTTTGCGCGCTTCTCATGAATCTGTCGCGGTCAGAACTCGCTTCCACAACAAGTATAGCCTTACCGCACTGCCAGTCGAGGCGATCTTTCAGTCTTGGTTTCCACCAGACACTGTCTCTCAAGCTAGCAGCGCACTCCATCCACTGGGAGGGCCTTGCTTCTACCCGCAGCTGGTCGGACTGGGGCTGATGATCCTGACGATGCGATCTCCAGGACTAGGTCGCCGCAAAGCCTTTCCTGAACCAGTTGACAGCTTTCTGCAGCGCTACCTCGGGCGGGGTCTGCGGCAGACCAAGCTCTTCGATCGCCTTTGTCGGGTCGTAGTACATGTAGTGGCGCGACATGCGTATCGTATCCGGGGTCATCCGCGGAGTGGTCTTCGTTATCCTGCACCAGCCTGCATTTACGTAGGACAGGGCAAGCAATGGCCCATATGGCAACCGCACGCGCGGAGCTGCAATCCCCGTTATTTTCGCCAAGATACCGAGGAATTCTTTCATCGACATGTTCTTGCCACCGAGGATGTAGCGCTCCCCGATGCGCCCCTTCTCCGCAGCGAGGCGATGCCCCTGGGCTACGTCCTCTACATCGACGACGTTTATGCCGGTATCGACATAGGCGGGGAGACGATGGTTGACGAAGTCAAGGATCGTCTGCCCGGTCGGTGTCGGCTTGATGTCCCGCGGGCCAACGGGAAAGGACGGGTTGACGATCACTACCGGAAGCCCCTTCTTCGCGAACCCCAGTGCTACCTGCTCAGCTGCGTACTTGCTCTTCTTGTATGCGCCGATGATTTCCTTCGGATCGACTGGTGTCGATTCATCAACCGGGATTCCCTTCTGTGGAACGGCGAGCGCGGCGACCGAGCTGGTATAGACCACCCGCTCCACTCCCGCCTCCAACGCCGCTTCCAGCACGTTCCTCGTTCCATCGACGTTCACGTGCTCAATGAGGCCCGGCTGTGTCACCCAGAACGAGTAGAGCGCGGCGGCGTGAAAAACGTGTGTACAGCCACGCACACAACGCGCGAGTGATTCAGGATCGGTGATGTCGCCGATGACACGCTCGATATCCAGGCCATCGAGGTTCCTCGTGTCAGATCCCCTGCGAACAAGAGCGCGCACCTCGAAGTTCGCACGCAACAACTCGCGCACGATGCTCGATCCGATGAATCCCGTTCCCCCTGTCACCAGTGCCCGCATTTTCCAATGCCTCCTGCAAGACGCATAGAATCGGTCGAGAAGAGTGGAATATGGGCTAGGAAGAGAAGAAGTGGGCGAAGCAGGGCTCGAACCTGCGACCTTTCGGATGTGACCCGAACGCTCTCCCAACTGAGCTATTCGCCCAACCCTAAGCGACTCTATTCTAGCGGCTCATTCTCGTCCTATCAAGCGTCAAACTCCGCACTCTCTAGCATGTCAGCCAAGCTCTCTCCAGCACGCTTGCGCGTAATCTCTATCAGCCCCAATCCGGTAAGGTCGACAAAATCAGCAGAGATCCTGTCCTTCCTCAACTCCTCTTTCACTTTGTCGATCAGCGTCTGCTCGTCCTTGGGATCATCCATGTCAACAAAGTCGACGACGACAATCCCACTCATCTGCCGCAACCGCAGCTGGCGGGCGATCTCGCACGCCGCCTCCAGATTCGTGTTGAGGATTGCTGCTCGCTGATTGCGGTGCTGCACATCCCCTCCGGTGTTGACATCAATGGCGATCAGTGCCTCAGTCTCATCGATCACGATTGAACCACCGCCAGCAAGTGATACGCGTCGCGATTGCGTCTGCTGAATCTGTTCCTCGAGATGATAGTGATCGAAGAGATGATCCTTGCCATTGTAGAGGGTAATTCGCTCCTTGTAATTCTCCATGTGCATGTACTCCAAGAAGTACTGTATCTTCTCGAAGAAGAATTCGGAGTCGACGATCACCTCGGCTACATCAGGAAGGAGACGGTCGCGCAGAATCGTCTGCACCAGCCCCATCCCTTTGTACAGAAGCTGCGGTGCCGATGCTGTCTTCGCCGCCGATTCAATGCTCTCCCAGGTTTGCGCGAGGAGCTCATAGTCTCGCGTCAATTCGTCCTTGTCCGCTGTTTGCGCTGCTGTGCGAGCGATCATTCCCTGTCCGTCTTTCTTCAGCTCGCGTGCGATACGGCGGAGGCGTCGCTGTGTGCGCACGCTGTCCACGCGGCGTGAGACCCCCAGCCGATCCTCTGTCGGAAGGAAGACCCAGAATCGCCCTGGAAGGCTGATCTTCGTCGTCCCCTGCGGGTTCTTCGACCCAATCCCCCCACGCCTCACCTGCAGGGTGAGTGTCTGGCCTGGGCGAAGGAGCTTGTTGATCGGAGCTGCCCCGTGCCACGGCTTGAACCCCTTTTCGATCATGATATGATCATTGATCTCCCCCTTCGATAGGAAGAGGCTCCTCTTCTCCCCGACATTTACGAACGCCGAGCCCAGGCCAGGCAAGACATCCTCTACCTTCCCTTTGTAGATGTTGCCAACGATGTTCTCTTGTGTCGGATGCGCGTAGTAGATCTCCATCAACTTGTCGTCTTCGACAATCGCGACGCGCGTTCGTTTGATGTGTTTCTCGGTCGTGTCGACCGTGATCAGAATGCG
>JAGGXO010000009.1 GCA_021163015.1 Candidatus Bipolaricaulota bacterium | reverse complement strand
GGAAGATACTGAGCGCAAGAAGAGGGCGCAGCACCGAGAGCGGATTACAATTGGCAAGGATCTCGATGTTCCGACATTCCTGCGCCGAGAGCAACAAGCAAACAGTGGCCCTTCCGAGGGGTCGGACTCTTTCCAAGGTCAGTCACGTGACTCACGACATGTCGATCCGAGATGAGGACACTGCACTCAAGCGCGAGAACGAAGGACTGCGTCGGCGACTGCAGGAAGAAAGCATAGATTCCCGGTCCTTGATCACTCAGTTTGATGATCTAGCTGCCGAATCCGGCGCCTGGGTGTGGAGGATCGATATCGATGGGAGATACACCTTTGCCAGCGAGCTCGTTGAGGAGATCCTCGGCTACAAGCCAGAAGAGATTCTTGGTCGTCCGTTCTACGAATTCTTCCACCCAGAAGATCAAGAAAGATTGAAAAGGCTGGCAATGGATGCGATAGCCTCCGGTCGTCCGTTCTTGGGTCTCCGAAACCGCAATGTGCGTAAGGATGGCGCCACTGTCATATTGGAGACGACAGGGTTCCCCATCATCTCTGCGGATGGTGAGATCACAGGCTACTACGGGGGGGATCGTGACGTTACCCTCTTCGTGCAGGCAGAGAAGGCAAAGCAAGAGAGCGAGGCTATCTTTCACCACATATTCGACGAACTTGGAGATGCTGTCTATGTGACGCTGTGGGACGAGGATGGGACTCGCAGGATAGTGGAGGCGAACAAGGAGGCGCTGCGACGTGTCAGGGGTAGGCGCGAAGACTTGATGGGAAAGGGCTTGTTGAGAGATTTTCCGATTAGGAGAATCGAGCCCGATCTGGGGATCATCAAGAACACTCTCGACTGTGGGGAGACGGCGCGGTACGTCATAAACAAAACCTGTCCGGATGGAAAGGATCGCTGGGAAGAAGTAGTGGAGGTTCCGATTACGCACGGCGGCAGGAAGGCCAGCCTTGCCGTGAATCGCGACATCACTGAGCAGAAGCGTCTTGAGGATGAATTGCGTGCCGGCCGCGAACAATGGCGTGTTCAGTATAAAGGTAGCCCTCTTCCCACACTGACCTGGCAGCATGTTGATGGCGATTTTGAACTCATTGACTACAATGATGCCCTTGAGGAGATGGTCGAGGGAAAGATCGCCCCCTTCTTGGGCAGAAAAGCAAGTGACATGTACTCAGATCGCCCTGAAATCATAGCGGGCATAAAGGAGTGCTATGAGACCCATCGCACACTTCAAGGGGAAATCGAGCATCGCTTCGTTACCACTGGGGAAACCCTCACTTTGTGGGTAACTACAGGCTTTCTCCCTCCTGATAGAATTCTAGTGTACCTGTCGGACATCTCTGCCCGTAAGAGGATGGAGCGGGATCTGCTTGCAGCAAACAAGGATCTGCAGAGGATACTCGACGTAATGGGCGAAGGTGTGGTTGTATTGAACGCTGAAGGCAAAATGACGCGATTGAATGAGAAGGCCTGTGAGCTCTTCGGGCGATCCGAGGCGGAGCTTCTTGGCAATGACTACTCATTCTGGACGCACCCTGATTCATGCGAGCTCATGGCTTCCGAGCAGCGCAAGCGCAAGCGCGGTGAGCGGAGCGTCTATGAAGCACGCCTGCTGAGGAGCGATCGTAAGGCGTTCTGGGCGAAGATTATCGCTGTGCCAGTGATTGGCAATGATGCTGAATTCCAGGGATCTGTAGGATGCTTGCAGGACATAACGCAGGAGAAGCATGCACTTGAAGAGCTAAGGAAATTACATGATTTCAATGAGCAGCTTATCAAGACAGCCAGCGTGTGGATAAATGTTACTGATATGGATGGCAGAATTGTCTTGTGGAACGATGAGGCGGAGGAGATCAGTGGGTATTCGCGTCAGGAAGTACTGGGAAGCGATAAGGTTTGGGAGTGGCTCTATCCCGATGCAGAGTATCGAGCGGAGATCTGGCGAGGGCAGCACGAGATCGGACGGGGAAAGAGCGGATCCGAACGGATCGAGACAGCGATCTGCCGGAAAGATGGCGCAGAGAGGATCATCCAATGGTACGGCAGGCAGCTATACGGCGCTCAAGGTAAGCCCGACGGTTGGGTAATCGTGGGGCACGATGTGACCGAGACCAAACACAACCTGCAACGGTTGCAAGACTATGCTGCACAGGTGGCGGAACTCAGCCGCGAGAAGACAAGATTTCTCTCCGTTGCCTCGCACGAGCTGCGCACGCCGCTGACGATCATTCGCGGGTTCATCGATCTCATGTCTGAGGAGAACCTGGGAAGCGATCAACGAGAGAAGGTAGAGCGTATCCAAGGCCAACTGGATAGATTCACAGAGCTTCTTGATGATCTGCTGAGTGTGTCGCGTATCGACTCTGGTGAGAGCAACTTGTCATTAGGGTTGATCGATCTGTCAGCGATTACACGAAGATGCGTTGATCTCTTGGCCGCTCAAGCTGCAGATAAGGGAATCACCGTAAGCCTAGATGATGGGCAGGGGCCTGTCATTGCTCACTCCGATACCAGCGCTGTAATGCAGATTGTGACAAACATACTTCTCAACGCCATTAGCTACACTCATAGCGGGGGGAGGATCCAAGTCTCCGTCTCTCGCCTTCCAAGCAAGGCGCAAATCTTGATCTCGGACACAGGAATAGGCATTTGTGAAGCAGAGCAGCAGTTGATATTCAATGAATTCCATCGCACGGACAGGGCGCGCAAAATGAAGGCTGGAGGGAATGGCTTGGGTCTAGCAATCGTAAAGCGCTTGCTCGATGACATGAATGGACAGATTTGGGTCAGAAGTGAAGGAGAGAACAAAGGAACTACAGTGTTGATTACTCTACCGGCAGTTCCTCATGAAGGGAGTGGGGATGAAAGACCAAAAGCGGATTCTGATTTGTGAGGACGAATCGGATATTGCTGAGATCCTCTGTTCATCGCTGAGATCTGAGGGATATTATGTGGAAAGCATTGCCAGCGGCGAGGAACTGCTCAGGATGTTCGCAGAAGCGCAGCCCGATCTTGTCTTGCTTGATGTCAGACTGCCAGGGATGGATGGATGGGATGTCCTCGAGAGGATACGGGCCCGCAGCAATTGCCCAGTCATAATGATCACAGCGTTTGTTCGCGTAGCCGATAAGGTGCGAGGGCTTCACAGCGGAGCTGATGATTACATCACAAAGCCATTTAAGCTGCTTGAGGTTAGGGCGCGTGTTGAGGCAGTGCTCCGCCGAGCAACGCCCTTGCAGGTCCATCCCTTGCTGGAGATTGATGACGTACACAAGGTGGTCAACGTTGGCGGGAAACAAGTATCACTGTCTCCGAAGGAGTACGCGTTGATCAGCCTTCTTGCCTCGGAGCCGGGACGCGTGTTCTCCCGTCAAGAGATCCTCGCGGCTCTGTGGCCGGGAGACAACTACGCTACCGCTCAGGACGTGCAGAAATATGTCTATCTGTTGCGTAAACGCCTGGAGAATGATCCTTCCAACCCCAAGTTTATCCTGACTGTGCGTGGGTTCGGTTACCGATTAGTCAATCACTGATCACTCGCTCGTGACGGATAGTATGCGGGAGATGGTAGCCAGTGCGCCGTCATCGTCAATCACAACAAGGCTTACCGTATAGATCCCAGCCGAATCATAGTTATGTACAGGGCTGTGCGCTGTTCCACCGTCGCACCCATTGACGCTGCCTGGGCAGACTGTTCCATCTCCGAAGTCCCACGCCACATGCACAATCTCTCCACTTGGGCTTCGGTCGAATGAGTGGTCAACAAATGTCACAGGGTCTCCCGCAGATGCGCCCACTGGGAGCTCAAACTGTGCAACAGGCATAGCGTTGACCACTGTGATCGTTCTTGCGCATGCCGCGGATGTTGCCCCATCATTGTCGGTAACGATAAGGGCGATCTCGTATGTTCCATCGTCTGCGAAGACGTGGTGCGGGTTCTTTGCTGTTGACAAAGCTCCATCTCCGAAGCTCCATTGCCAAGACAAGATTGTTCCATCAGCGTCGGTCGAATCGTCAGTGAAGGATACCTCATCGGCGTCGCTTGGGCCGCTTGGAGAGAACGTGAATGATGCACTCGGTGGTTGGTTGTGGACAACGATCGTCACCTGGTTGGATAGAGCAGTGGCGCCACTGTCATCTGTTACCTGTAACCTGACTTTGTAGCTACCGTTATCTGCATAACTGTGCGCGACTGTGGGGGAAGAGGTTTCCTTCTCGAAGGTTCCGTCCCCATCCAGATCCCAATGATAGGAGACAATCTTCCCCTCTCGTGGGGGGTTCTTGTCATCGTGCGAATGTGACCCGTCGAACATGACTGCCTCACCCGTCTTCACCTCGGTCTTTCCTTCCTGCCCATTTGCCGTGATATGAGCAGTGGGGGGAATGTTCGCTACCGTGATCTGTGATGACACGGTTGCTTGCGAACCGTCTTCGTCGGTTACTGTGAGCGCTACCAGGTATGCCCCAGTACCGCCGTAGGCGTGCTGTGGGGACTCTTCTGTTGACGACGTACCATCACCGAAGTCCCACTTCCAGGATGCAATCGTGCCATCATCGTCATGTGATTGATCGATGAATCTAACGATCTCAGCTTGCTTAGGATAGAAGTTTGATACCTGGAATGCGGCCTTGGGCGGGTAGTTGACGACGAGTTGCTTAACATAGGGCAGGGAGATGACTCCGCAATCATCGGTAACTTGGAGGGCCACCGAGTGCGTTCCGCCGCGAGGGAATGAGAAGCTGGCGCTCGGAAGGGTGGAGGAGTGGTCCACGCTGCCATCATTGTCTATATCCCAAGCATAGGAAGTGATCGATCCATCTCGATCGAAAGACCCTGACGCATCTAAGATGACCGGGGAGCCGACGTTCGGGTGCCGTGGAGAGAAAGTGTAGGCCGCTACCGGTGCGATCGACTCTATTCTGAGTGAACGTGTTTGATAGGAGTGTTCTTCGTTGTTGTCCGTAACATCTAGCCCCACGATGTAGGTGCCACAGCCGATGTACGTGTGGGAGGGTGACGGCTGCGTACTTGTGGCTCCGTCACCGAAGCTCCACATCCAGGAAACAACCTCGCCATCCGGATCATAGGACTCATCGCTGAACAGGATGGGATCGAGGCTCTGCAAGATGCGCTTGCCTACCTCAGAACGAACGCTGAAATCGATGCGTGGGAGTGCATTCACGATCACTCGGACGTCCTTCACGACGTTTGCTACACCGCCACGATCATCCCTCAAGGTGAGTAAGACCGAGTAACTGCCTGTCTGAACGTACGTGTGGCTGAATGTCTGGCCGCGTCCGATCGAATCGTCCCCAAAGTCCCATGCGTACGATGCAACCTTGATCCGGGTATCAAGCGACGCCTGTCCAGAGAACAGGACCGGCTCTCCTGGGTGTGCTGGATTTGGGTCAAACGTGAACGTTCCCTGTGGGGGCGTATATGAGACTGAGTTTCTCGCTCCCGGCGTTCCGTAGAACAGCCCGTCATCGGCAAGATCCTGTGCTGTGGCCCAATTCTCAGGCCTATCGGGCCCACTCTGATCAATGCGCTCCATCGTGCATGGTACATCTCCCGCCTTCCCGGCTGGCCATGCTCCCCCTTGCGAGTTAGCACTGTCCGCTTCGAGACCCGCTGAATTCAATAGGTATAAGCTTTCGCCTCCGTCGCGCAACGCGCCGGAATACGTGATTCGATCATCGGATCGCTCAGGACCTGCATCAGAGCGATGCAAGACGCGGTATTCGTGAGGAGGTATCTTCCCAGTGAGG
The DNA here is from genome assembly GCA_021163015.1 of Candidatus Bipolaricaulota bacterium. GTDB lineage: Bacteria > Bipolaricaulota > Bipolaricaulia > UBA7950 > UBA9294 > M55B144. The sequence goes on along the minus strand of JAGGXO010000009.1, from coordinate 2,618 downwards.
GCAATCTCAGGCGCACCATCGGATGAGATGAGGCGCCAGCCAGAGAGATCGATAACGGCAGTGGTTGTGTTGTGTAGCTCTATCCATTCTGCAGTTGGGTCATCGGCGCTTCCTGCCCACGCGACTTCGCTTATCGTTACGTCGCTACCTGTGCCGCAAAGCGAGATGGTAAACACGCCGCCGATGAGCAAGATAATTATCAGGGTAGTCTTCACTTGCTCCTCCTCAAGAACTCTTACTTGCCTGATGTGTCCACTTGTGAGCGAAACACGCGTACTTCAGGAGCTACCGTGACAATACAGCACGAGTGGTCGCGGGGCAAGGTCATCCATCACCTGAACCGCTTCCGATAGTCTGTGCCTCCGCAGCTTGTCCATTTCACGTTCAGTCGGGATAATGGGAGTCTGGAACTTGATTCTCGTTTCTGAGGAAGGAAATGCCCGAGCTACCCGATCTTGAGATTCTGAAAGAGGCTCTGAAGTCGCGCATCCTGGGACGCGAAGTCGTGAGTGCGCGAGCGCTCCGGCCCGGGATCAACAAGACGACCACCCCACTCCTTGATGAACTGAGTGGAAGGGCATTCACTGATGTCTCGCGCCGTGGCAAGTACCTAGTCATCTCTTTGCGACCAACACTTCATCTTGTTGTTCACTTGATGCTTGCCGGGCGCTTCGTCCTCTGCAAGAGCAAGACGCAGATCACCAAGGCGACGGGGCTTCAGATCACGTTCTCGGATGGCGAGGACCTGCGCCTCATCGAAAACGGTTCGATCAAGCTCGTGAAGGTTCATCTCGTGAGCGACCCGCTAGAAGTGAGCGGAATTGCTTCCGCTGGCGCGGAGCCTTTGTCTTCGGGGTTTACGCTGCAAGCACTGTCGGAGATGGCGCACGGGCGCAGGTGCCACGCTAAGAAGCTCCTGACCGATCAGCGGATGATTGCTGGGATTGGGAGCGCGTACGCCGATGAGATCCTGTTTGCGGCACGTATCTCTCCTGTGCGTTATGTCAGTACTCTATTGGGCGATGAACTGGAGCGCTTGCATTATTCCATCGTAGGTGTGCTGAGCGAAGCAATAGACGAGATTCGAAGTCGGATCGGCAACAGTCTATTCACAGATGACATTCGTGACTTTCTGAAGGTATACCGGCGCACCGGTGAGCCGTGTCCTGTCTGTGGAACCAAGATTGCCGAGATCCGCTACGCGAACACGCGCACGTACTACTGTCCGGTTTGCCAAGCTGGTGGGAAAGCTTTGCCAGACCGGCGTTCTTGGCTCACGCGGTGATGCGCCCTATAGCTTGGATATGAAATCAATGACAAGGTCGATCTCTTCTTCAGTGTTGAAAAAGTGGATCGATAGGCGCAACCCACCACCGCGAGGATGAGCGACGATCCCCGCATTTTGCAGCTTCTCCTCCAGTCTGCGCGCTTCCTTCGGCTTTGACAGATTGTAGGGGACTCTAATCGTGACGATCCCAGCTCTCTTTTCGGGCGCGGTAGGAGATAGAATCGCGATCTTCGCTGATTGCAGCCGGTCGATTAGGTAATCGACCAGCTTCGTTATTCGCTCCTCGATCGCCTCGCTGCCAAGCTCCAGCATGTACGAAAGCGATGCGGAGAGCCCCTTTACTGCGATTGGCGATACACCTTCTGGCTGAAACCGCTGTGTTCCTCGGTGCAACGGAGCCTCGTCCATCGCGTACTCCTCTCCAGAGACAAGGGCGTTCCAAACGGCATCGTGCGCGTCAGCCGTGATGTCCTTGTAGTCAATCGTTGCTGGATCAAGGCTCTCGGCAAGATCCTCGCGAATGTAGGCAAATCCCGATCCCAACGGCCCACAGAGCCACTTGTATCCACCTGCCGCTAGGACATCTATCCCCATTTCCTGGACATTGACCGGGAGGACTCCAAGGGAGTGAACAGCATCTACGCAGATCATGCCGCCAGTTTTGTGGATTGCCTCGGCAAGGGCGGGGATATCGTTGCGAAATCCACTGCCGAACTCTACGTGGCTGACCGCAAGAACGCGCGTCTTGCGATCGATCGCCTTTGTTAACTCGGAAAAAGGGAGCACTCCATCGCGTGAGCGAACGATGCGCACTTCCAAACCATGCTTATGCGCCTGGTGGAGCCACGGGAAGATGTTCGCCGGGTACTCTAGGTCGTTGATAACAACGTTGTCGTGCCGCTTCCACTTGATTCCTCCGGCGAGGAGATTGATCCCCGCAGATGTGCTCGGGGCGATAACAATCTCCTCCGGCGAGGCGTTGATCATCTTGGCGGCCAGGTTGCGTACCTCGGCGACCGGGTCCGCCTCCCACGCGGCAGTCGCAAAATCCACGCGCAGCTCCTTAGAGTAGCGCTGCATTGCCACCATCGCAGTACGAGGAAGGGGCCCCACACCGGCCGATCCGAAGAAGACCATCTTGTGGAGAGCGGGAAAATCATTCCGAATGCGTTCAATGTTGTACATATGCTCCTCCAATGGTACTCTACTCCTTATGTGCGAATTACGCAATGGAGATGGCGTGAAACCCGGACTGTATACGCAGATTTACGATATCGTGCGCCAGATCCAGAGGGGAAGAGTGGCAACATACGGACAGATTGCCTACGTC
>JAGGXO010000019.1 GCA_021163015.1 Candidatus Bipolaricaulota bacterium | reverse complement strand
GCACTCGCCCGCGGTCCTCCTTTCCGACGTGCAGAAAGAAGATGTCCACCTTCTCGGTCTCGACGCGGTGCGGATAGACCGCATCGAGACCGAGAAGGTGGACATCTTCTTTCTGCACGTCGGAAAGGAGGACCGCGGGCGAGTGCTGGGGCGCGGAGGACGGACGATCGGCGCACTGCGCACATTTCTCGAAGGTGTGGCTGCGCGTCTCGATCGGGAGGTTGTGGTCGAGATTGTCGACTGATCCATAAGATGCGTTTTGATGTGTTGACCATCTTTCCCGAAGCACTCGCGGGGTTTCTTTCCGTGGGAGTTCTTGGCCAGGCGATAGAGAATCGTTTGGTCGTTGCTCATCTGCATGATCTGCGTGATTTCACCGATGATCCACACCGCGTTGTGGATGATCGCCCTTTCGGCGGCGGGCCGGGGATGCTTCTCAAGGTGGAACCGATCGTACGCGGGATCGAAGCGATCGGCTCTGGTCGAGTCGAGTCCTGTTTCTTGCATGAACGATGCGAGGAAGCATCTGATGGTATCCAAGAAACAAGATGTGACCCCAGATGCAAGACGATCCTCCTCTCCTCGCAGGGGAGGCTGTTCACACAGAATGACGCTATCGAGTGGGGAAAGCTCGATGAATTACTCCTTGTCTGTGGTCGCTATGAAGGGGTCGATGAGAGGGTTGCGCAGTTTGTCGATGACGAAGTCTCGATTGGTGACTATGTCCTGACCGGAGGAGAGGTTGCCGCTGCCGTGATCATCGAGGCAACGGCGAGGATGCTGCCGGGCATGGTCGGGCGGTTCGAGTCTGTGACAAGTGATTCGTTCTACAACAAGGACCATCTGGGCCCGCCGCAATACACGCGTCCACCGGAATTTCGAGGCCTACACGTGCCGGAAGTTCTCCTATCTGGAGATCATGCTCGCATCGAGCGCTTTCGCGAGGATCAAGCATGGGAGAAGACGATGCGCAATCGACCCGATCTCGTCGGATTGGAACAAGCTCCAAAACACGAGCGCGAGCACTCTCCAGAACAGACACAGGATCTTGACAGGGTAGAAAACGATGGGTAACCTCTACATTGCTCTATTGCACTTCCCGATGCGCAACCGTCGGGGAGAAATCGTTGCTACGGCGATGACATCGATCGATGTGCACGATATTGCGCGTTCGGCGCGCACCTATGGAGTGGTGCGCTATTTTGTTGTGACGCCGCTTCCCTCTCAGCAGCGGATAGGCTGGCGGATTAGGGGTTTCTGGACAGAAGGGGAGCGTGCGACGGAAGCGAGCCGACGCGGTGATGCGTTGGAGATCGTGACTATGACAGAGGATTTAGAGGAATCGATCTCCTGGATTCGAGACGCCGAAGGCAAAGAGCCGCTAGTAGTGGCGACATCGGCGCGCAAGCACGTAGGCCGATCGGTAAGTTATGATAAGCTGCGCGCTGAGATGGAGAGCGGTGAGCGGCCGGTGTTGATACTGTTTGGAACGGGGTGGGGGATGGTCGATGAGGTTATTGAGGCCTGCGACCTACTCCTCCCGCCGATAATGCCAGGTAGTGACTTCAATCACCTCTCAGTGCGGGCAGCTGCGGCGATCACCCTCGACCGCGTGGCAGGAGATAGGATAGGAGGATAAAGAAGATGGATAGCATCATTAGGGCAGTAGAGAAAGAATACCTGCAGGAGAGGGATACCTCGTTTTCTCCCGGCGATATCATACGCATTCACGAGCGGATTTCTGAGGGAGCAAAAGAGCGAATTCAGGTCTTCGAGGGAATCGTCCTCAAGCGAAGCGGCTCGGGAACGAGTGAGATGATCACTGTGCGCAAGATTTCTTCGGGCATTGGTGTGGAGAAGACGTACCCGGTGCACTCGCCGAAGGTAGAAAAGATCGAGCTGGTAAAGAAGAACCGGACGCGGCAGTCGCGCCCATATTTCTTGCGGCGTCTGCGGCGGATTCGGTGACACAACACAGGTACGCCTGCATGTATGGTGAGAATGACACCGCTGTAATGGAATCTTGTGTAGCGTCGGAGCTTGGTTCCGGCGTTGTGCTTTTGGGCCTGTGCGATAACGTGGTAGACGAGCTGTCACCCCACGCAAGGCTGTTCTTCTGTAGCGTTGTATCTTGCCTGGAACGTTTCGCTTGTGATCTGCGCCTTTGCACGTGGGGACTGGCTCGTCTCACGCGGGGACTGGCTCGTTTTCTCACCGCAGATGACAAGAGAAAAAGTGCCTGTCCTCTTTCTTCGCCGTTAGCGAGAAAAGGTGCCTGTCCCCTTTTGTCCGTTCTGAGGCCATGTAGGAGCACATGATGCGTAGGAAAAAGGAAAAGAAACCCGCACTTATCTTGCGATTGGTGCGGCATTTTGGCTGGAACCCAGGACGCGTGATGAGGGAGATCCTCGAATGGATCGAAGTGATCATCGTCGCCGGTTGTCTTGCCCTCCTTGTAATGAACTTCGTTACCGTGCGTATGCACGTGCCAACCGGGTCGATGATTCCCACGATTGATCCAAAGGATTCCTTCTTCGTTGATGAAATCTCGTATCACTTCCGCGACGCCAAACCTGGAGACATTGTTGTATTCTGGCATACTGATTCTGTACTGGTGAAGAGCGTCAAATCAGGCTCCCTTGCCGATAGCGCCCGTGTTGCACCGGGAGAGCGGTTGATCTATATAAACCGCCAGCCGGTCTTCTCCGCGGCGGGGGCCGATCAGATCATCGCCTCGCTTCCCACAGGGACGATGGTTGTCCTCGGACTAGTAAGCGCTCCGCAGCTTGATCTTGGAACAAAGCAGAGCGGGATGAACAAACTTGCCGACTTTGGGATTACCCTGCGTGAGAAGCGGGTCCGCTATGTGAAGCGGTTGATCGCTGTTGGTGGGCAGACCGTGCAGGTGAAGGACGGCAGTGTATACGTTGAT
>JAGGXO010000129.1 GCA_021163015.1 Candidatus Bipolaricaulota bacterium | reverse complement strand
GCCCTGGTCGAAGATGCCGAGAAGCGCAACCTTCAGCCCATCTTCTGCGTCCTCAGCCAGCGTCCTTGCTGTCACACGACCCGCCAGGCCCTGCTTGCGCGCGATCCGGCTCGTCGTCACTCCACCGACGATCGATACGGGGATGTCTTCTTCAAGGTGGCGCAGCGTTCCAGGGCAGGTGTTGACCATACACTCCGCTGCGCCGCTCACCTCGGCGATCAGCGTGCGACCAGTCTCAAGAACGGCGGTCATCGCCTCCTCATGCTCTTTCTTCTCGATCCAGCCGACCTCACGCCAGATGCGGGCAACGGCCTCCTTGTCCCTCTTCTCGTCGTATCTTCTGAACTTTGTCATCGCATGTAGATCCCGCCGTTCATGTTGATCGTCTCACCGGTGATGTATCCCGCCTCTTCTGAAGCGAGGAAGGAGGCAAGCGCTGCTATCTCTTCGGGTTCAGCGACCCGTCGCGCTGGGATCATCGCTCTTATTGCCTCACCGTTCTTGGCAAGGGCGGCGGCATTCATGTCCGTGTTCACGTATCCTGGGGAGATGGCGTTCGCCGTGATCTGCGGGGCCAGCTCCAGGGCGAGCGACTTGGTCAGCCCAATCAAGCCCGACTTGGCAGCCGCGTAGTGCGCGCCGTGATTCGAGCCGGTCATCGCTCTCAGGCTGCAGATGCTGACTATGCGTGCCCAATCGAGCTTACGCAGGTAGGGGAGGGCCGCTTTCACTGCGTAGAACGCGCCAGATAGGTTGACCGCCACCGCGCGATCCCAGTCTTCCACAGACATCTGATCGATCGTGGTGTGTTGGGAGAAGCCGGCGTTGTTGACAACGATCCGTATCCCCCCGTAGCGGTGCGCAGTCTCCTCAACGAGCGATCTCACCTGTTCATAGTCCCCGGCATCGGCACGGTATGCGAACGCCCGCCCGCCTGAAGCCTCGATCTCTTCAACTAGTCTGTGCGCCTTCTCCTCGCCGGAGACGTAGTTGATACTCACTCCATATCCGCAAGCGGCAAGATTGCGCGCAATCGCCGCCCCGATCCCGCGCGCGCTCCCGGTGATCACCGCCCCTAGTTTCTGATCTGTAGTTTGCTCATTCATTGTCATGGTGCAAGGATTATAGAAGAGAGCGACGCTATTGACACGGGTTGATTTGCGGTTGCTCTGCTGGTAGCCTAAGCGCCAGATTATTCAAGGAGGTCGCAAGTGAACAGAGGACGTATCCCGCTTGCCGAGCTAGCCAGCCTGCCGAGTTTCTATTTTCCAACACCGGCGTGGGACAGGAAACGCATCGCGTTCTACTGGGACAAGACTGGGCAGATGGAGCTCTACCTGCTCGATCTGCCTGATGGCAAGCCACATGGTGGCGAGCCACACAGTGGCAAGCCACGCCAATTGAGCCACGGAGAGGTCCCGCGCTCGCTGCGCGCCGGTTTCATCTGGAGCCGCGATGGCAAGACGATTGTCTACGCCAAGGACCAAGGCGGAAACGAGCAGCACGACCTGTACGCTATCGATACAGAGAGCGGAGCGGTCACGCAGATCACGAACACCCCGCATGCGCAGGAGATACCGGCCGAGTTCGGCCCCGATGATCAGTGGCTGACCATGCTCTCCAACCGCAATGAGCAGATGAACCTGTACAAGCTGCGCCCGGATGGAACGGAGGTCACGCCGCTCACCCGCTTCGCTAATCCGGTCATGAGCGGAGGGATCTGGAGCCCGGACGGAGAGTGGCTGACGTTTGCCACCAACGAGACCTCCGAGCTGAAGAACCAGGATGTGTACATCGTACGAAGGGATGGAACCGACCTTCGACGCGTGTTGCAGGTAAAGATCGGCTCAATCGACAGTCCGGCGAAGTGGTTCTCGGATGGAAAGCACATCGCTATTACTTCCGATGCTTCCGGGGTGAACCGCCCCGGCGTCTTCGACGTAGAAACGGGAGAGGTGCGATGGTTTGGAGAGAAAGGGATCGAGGAGAGCACGTCTGGCCTGTCGGATGACGGTAGATGGCTCGTCGCCCTGCGCAACAAGGATGCAATCGTTCACCCAGTGCTCTACGATGTGGAAACCGGTACCGCAAAGAAACTCGATCTGTCAGCGGGACTCACCGTCGGGTCGGAGTTCGTCCTTGAAGACAGAGATCTCCTCATCTCGCATATGTCCGCTACCCGCCGCAACGAACTTGTGCTGTACGACATTGAGAGCGGCAAGAGGACAGTCATCATCCCCGCAGAGTACGGGTCGATCGATCCAAGTCTGTTCGTCGATCCCCAGTACATCAGCTACCCATCGCTCGATGGTCTCTCCATCTCCGCAATCCTGTATAAGCCGCATGACATCATGCAGGGAGAGAAGCTCCCTGCGGTCGTTGATGTCCACGGTGGGCCAACCGGGCAGTTCTTCCGTTCGTTCGATCCGTTCTCCCAGTTCCTCGCCAATGAGGGGTTCGTTGTACTCGAGCCGAACATACGCGGTAGCACTGGCTATGGTGTGGAGTTCCGCGACATGAACCGCTACGACTGGGGAGGGAAGGACCTGGAGGACGTCGCAGCAGGGGCGGAATACCTAAAGAGCCTCCCGTTCGTCGATCCGGAGCGCTTGGCGGTATTCGGAGGCTCCTATGGCGGCTACATGACTCTGATGCAGGTGGTGAAGAAGCCGGAGTTGTGGAAGGCGGCGGTAAGCTGGGTGGGTATCAGCGACCTCGTAAGGCTGTACGCGAAGAGCATGGAGCACTTCAAGTACTACCTGCGTTGGCACATGGGCGATCCCAATGAGAACGAGGATCTGTGGCGCGAGAGAAGCGCCATAACCTACGCGGAGAACACGCGCGCCAAGCTCCTGCTGGTGCACGG
>JAGGXO010000180.1 GCA_021163015.1 Candidatus Bipolaricaulota bacterium | reverse complement strand
TCGAACCCCGCCTCGTCGAAGAGTCGCAGGGTCGAATCTCTGAACATGAACGACGAGATCCCGAGCTTCTCGGCGGCTGCCCGATTGGCTGCGTCATCATCAGGGAAGAAGGACATGATTGACAACAGCTTCCCGTCGATAACCCGACGCAGCTCGTGAAGAAGTCGCCCAGGTTTCTTGATGTTAGCCAAACCGAGGTTCGTGGTCATGGTCTTCACCGCTCCATCCTTGAATGGAGTCCTCCGTGCATCGAACGCCAGCAGCTCTGCTTGATCAGCCAATCCAAGAAACTTGAAGAGACGCCGATCGCGACGTAGGACGCGCGGGCTGAAGTCGGTAGCGACAATCGGACACGTTGCTTCCCGAGCCAGTCGTTCCACCAAGAAGCCTCTGCCTGAGGCGAGGTCAACAATCGGCGCGCTCCCGGAGGAGACTACCTTCGCCACGTAGTCGAGCTGGCTCTTGAAGCAGTCTTGATATTCCTTGGTGTATATCCCCGCATGGGCGGCGCTCTCGGCTTCTTTCGCATCGGCGAACGCCCCGCGTTCCTCAAGAGCCAATGCGCGGAAGAATTGATTAGCTGGAGGGAGTTGTTCTAGCGGCGTTTCCAAGAGTGTCTGTTCTATCCTTGGATGCTCGCGCAGGTACGTGCTCAGCATGCTCTCCCCCTCCTCCCACAGATCCTGCCGCGGCAGATCCGGAGTGAGGAACACCCCTATCCCATCTTGCACAGGGTAGACGGCATTGCAGGATGCACAGCGTGTCTCTGCTTGTTCAATGTGACTCTTGTTACGTTTCTCGATCGTCCAAGAAAGTTCACCATGACATGCCGGGCATTCCAGCATTGGCATCAAGTACTCGTGCATTGCAGCTCCCTTCTCGATCTGGGTCTGTCCTTACCTCTCTACATTGTACTTCATTCTTTGCACGCCCCACACTTTCCAGGGCGTACCCATGGTACCAAAGTAGAGCTGATGCCTTAATGGAGCATCGTGTTGTCTGTGAGGCTTCTCGCGTCTTTTCTTGACTTTGGTGATCGAAAGCCATAGCCTCAGTGCGTTTGTTGGTGAACGCTTGTCAGGGAAAGATGGAGATGTTATGCAGAACAACCAGTTGGATGAATGAGATAGCATGATATCACTTGCGGAGTGCGAACCAGGCCGAAATGATCTCTGTCTCTGTGGGTCTGGCAGGAAATTTAAGAACTGCTGCATGGATTCTTACTCCAGCAGAGCCGCAAAGGTATCGTTTGAGTTGTACAACAAAGGTCTGTATGAGGATGCGCTTCGTTCAGGTCGACAGCACTTGACATGGTATCGGCTGAGCCACCTAGCCCATACAGTTCCGTTGCTAGAGTCAGAAAGCGAGGAATCGAAGGAACTTCTGAGAATTGATATCGAGGCCCTTGCGGAAATCACGGGACTTCTTCATCGATGCTATTTCCATACAGGCCAGAGCGAAGAGTTTCCTTCTGTTCTTGAGCGTCTCTCCAATGCTATTGATGATCCCCGATGGAGAGACAAGATAAGATACTTCCACGCCTTATGGTGGTTGCTTGACAAGCAGGATCGAAAGGCCTCGCTCTCCGTTATCTCGGAGATCGACATAGCAGCCTCTGACGATTCGGAGATTCTTAGTCTCTTCGTGGACGTCTCTCCCCCCGAAATCCCGTTCAAGACGAAAGTCGAGATACTTGATCGCATCGTTGCGAATGTCAAGAGGCCATCAGAGGTGCTTCAATACAAAATCTTGAAAGGCATTGCATATTGCTTGATCAACGAGATACCCGAAGGTTGCGAAATCATGGGGGAGGCAATCGCCGCCTATGAGGAAATGGACGCCGATGAAAAGACCGCTTACGGTGCTTTTCATTTAGCTCGTGGACTTCAGGTCCTCGGGGAGTTCAAGGGCAATATCACCGTAGTGCGTGACGCAATCACTCATTACATGGCCATCAAGCAAGAGGCAGCAGACAGCCACTATGCCGGAGCCTACTTCGCTGACATCGAAAAGGCACTTGGCGATTGCTACAGCTTCCTGAAGGAATACGACAGAGCTTCTCAGCACTATCAGACCAGCCTACAGCATGAGGATTCAGATCTCACGAGAGTGTTTCTGGCAAGAGTATTAGTAAACCTCGGCGATCTCGAGCAAGCCAGACAAACTCTTCATTTGCTGGATGTGTTCGAGTTCAATGAATACGCACACTATGACTATGCAATCTCTTGGACCATCTTGGCGACACGCTCCCTCGCAGCGGAGGACCTCGAGATCGCCAAAATGAACTTGAAGGAAGCGAAATCCTCTTGGCCTATATTCGTTTCGCAGAGAGATTCAGCACTAATCGATCTTTTGGAGACATCCCCCTGCAATACGAGAGGTAGATTCACGAGACTGATTGGAGCCCTCAATCGCTACGTATCCCTCAATCCAAACGTATTCGGAATAGGAATTAACTTCAACAGAATAGTCGAAGACGTTAACGAGAAGGAGGGAAAGAGACCGTCCGACAGAGCCATGAACAGGGACAAGAAATAGCCACGCTTCGCACAGTCATTTCTTGCACGTTGTGACAAACCTTAGAAACCTCTTGTGTCCTGGGGCCTTCGACAAGGATCGGCGTGCTACTGCTTCCTTGAGAGGCGGATGTGGTCTTCCTTCTTGTCCTCGATGAGGGCCTCGCTCATTTTGAAGTCTTCTCTTTTTCCTCTTTGGTGGCATGGATCTTGAGAATCTTCTTTACTTCCTGTGCGCGCGACTTGTCCATAACGAGCAGAACATCGTCAGTATCAACAATGACGAGATCCGACAAGCCAAGGGTGGCGACCAGGCGTTTCTTGGCGGATGCATGTCCCGATAGAATTGTGCAGTTTGACGTATCGATTCCGATATGGGGAGCCCGGATGAGATTTCCCGCTTCATCTGTCTCTAACACCTCGCTTACCGTGCTCCAGTCGCCAACATCGCTCCATCCAATATCGCCTGTAGGAATGACCAATACGTGATCGCTCTTCTCAAGCACGCCGCAGTCGATCGAGTTTGCCTCTTGCTGTGCGTAGATTCGCGCCAGTGTCTCTTCGTAATCTTGGGCCCTCGCTTGCTCTTCGATCGCCATTAGCCCGGAGTGAAGTTTCGGCATGTGCGTCTCTATCTCGCGTAGGATCGTATCGATCCTCCAGATGAACATCCCGCTGTTCCAGTAGTAATTCCCTTCGTCCAGGAATCGCTGTGCTGTATCTCTGTCGGGCTTCTCAGTAAATCTCTCGACTTGCAACACGGCCGCCTTTGCATCGCCTTGTGAGGGACGAGCCTGGATGTATCCGTATCCGGTAGCGGGACGGTCCGGCGTGATCCCCAGGGTAACCAAGTGTGTCCCTGCCTGAGCGAGGGTCGCCGCTTCATCCAGCAGGTGTAGGAAGCGTTCTTCATCTGCGATCACGTGATCCGCCGGGAGGACAATCATCACTCCTCGAGAATCTATCCGTGAGAGCCGCGTCGCCGCCAGGCCGACACAAGGGGCTGTCCCTCGCCCCATCGGCTCAACGATGATGTTCTGCTTGGGTAAGTCCGGGAGTTGTTCACGCACAAGCTCCACGTGTTCCCTTCCCACTACTACGTACGTATTCTCAAGCGATACTAAGGGAAGAACGCGTTCCACCGTCTGCTGCAGCAGCGTGCTGTTGCCCAGCAGCTTTAGAAACTGTTTTGGCGTCTCCTTCCTGCTCAAGGGCCATAGCCGTTCGCCGCGTCCGCCCGCCATGATTACCGCAAAGCGCATACTTATCCTCCTCCCAACGCAATACTACCGGACGTTAACACACGTTGCTATGTCTTGGAAGGCCTTTCCTGGACGATCTGATGAAGGCGATGCAGCGCCATCAGCCACGAGATGGTCGACTCAGCTCCCTCGTTTTGGTTGACTCCTGCCGCGTGCAATCCGTCGCGGCAACCCCCGGTGGTGAGTTCAACTAGCGTTGCGTGTATGTCATTTCGACCGAGGAACCAGTCGAAGCACTGCTCGATTGACGCAAGCCATCCCTCATCTTCGGTAACGAGGAGCGCCTCATAGCAGGCATCGATGAGTGCCGTGGCGTCCATCGGTTGCTGGTCGAATCGCGCCCGCTTCCCATCTCGCTTAAACCAGCCGTTGTTTCCTATGAGCGATAGATGTCCTCCTTGGGGATCGGTCTGAATCTCAAGGAGCCACTTAAGCGAGCGTAGTCCTTGATCGCGCATGTCGTCCTTGCCGAGGTAGGCTCCTGCGGCGATGAGCGCCTGGGGAAGGCGTGCGTTATCGTAGGTGATGATGTCCTCGCCCCATGGCCAATCGGGCGATCCATTATCGGCGAAGGATCTCAAGAGGCGCTTTGATAACACAGTGTGAACGCGTTGGGCCTCACGATCACCGCCGAAACGCTTCAGATAGGCAAGGGACCCGAGTATTGCGTAGGCCCAGGCACGCGGCGAGCTGAAGTCCTCGCAAACCGGCAGTACCTGCTGGAATGTCCGGGCGGCAAGACCGATGATTGAGTCGGTGGACGAGTACGCGACTGAAGTCCCCAGGGCCCACACCGTTCTACCGTGACTATCCTCCGGTCCCATCTCCTCGACGAAGTGTCGATCATAGTTCATGAAGTTTCGCATCCGGCCTCTTTCTTCGTTCAGAGCGTAATTGAGGAAAGACAGGTATCTCTGTAATAGCGGCAGAATCTCCTCGTCTTTGAACAGTCTCCAGTTCATGATCGTCAGGATAAGTGCGCGGGCGTTGTCATCGGT
>JAGGXO010000156.1 GCA_021163015.1 Candidatus Bipolaricaulota bacterium | reverse complement strand
TCTCTGTGATCTCTGGATCCAGAAGGAGGTGTAGGTTCGCTGCGTCGACGTCGCAGTCCGTGAGGACCTTGTCCTTGCTGAGGACGGCGAACGCGCCGGCGAGCGACGTCTTCCCCGTCCCACCTTTCCCTGATAGAAAGAGTATGCTCTTCATCTTACACCACCCCTTGAACCGTCTCGTATAGCGCTTGGAAGCGCTCTTTCCATTCAGGGGCTCCATCGACAAGAGCGATCCCTCTTGAATAGAGCGTTGCGATCTCGCGCGCAAACGGGATCTTCATTGCTATTGGGATGCCCTCCTGCTCACAATACTGCTCAACGCGATCGTCTCCGATTCCATCTCTGTTTATCACCACGAACACGGGCACCTCGACCGATCTAGCCACGCCGACCGCCGCCTGTAGGTCGTGCAGGCCAAACGGGGTCGGCTCGGTAACGAGGATCGCTACATCCGCATCCTTGATAGCAGCGATCGTGGGGCAGCCCGTTCCAGGAGGGGCATCGATTATCGTCAAGCCCTGCGGATCGATCATCGCCTTCATCTCGTGAATGATCGGAGTGGACATCGCCTCGCCGATGTTCAATAATCCCCTCGCAAACGAGAACCCGTGTGCCGTCCCTGTCTCGATCACGCCTAATTCATGCGGATGCTCGCTGATTGCGCCCACCGGGCAGACCATCTTGCACAGGCCACACCCGTGGCAGAGGTCGTTATAGACGAGGATCTTCTTACCTATGATGGCAATGGCGTTGAATTCGCACGCCCTAACGCAGTCTCCACAACGCGTGCATAGTTCTTCATCTACCTCCGGTAGGAGTTTGCCTACGGAACGTGAATTCTCGATTTGCGGCTTCAAGAAGATGTGCGCGTTTGGCTCCTCAACGTCGCAGTCGAGAAACTGCACTGGAAGCCTTTCCGAGACAGCGATAGCGAGGTTTGTCGCCACCGTGGTCTTGCCTGTACCGCCCTTTCCACTAGCTACTGTTATTCTCATGATTACGACCTGCGTCACATTCACGTGTGCCTTTACTCGCTTGTGCTCGCTCAAGAGCGCCAAGAAAGCCAAGCTCGCCAAGAGATCTTATGGATTCTTGTCTCTCCAATCATTACGCTCTTCTCTGCGTTCCCTGCGTCTCTGCGCGAGGACGCTCTTGCCTTTATTGCCACGCATTACCGCATTGCTTCGCTCTCTGGGGAAGAAGGTCTTCAGGCAGAGATCACTGGATGCCTCTTCCTCCACCATGACGCGCGCCAGTCGCCGCGCCAGAGCGTGTCAGCCTGCCTGTCTCAAAGTCATCCAGCGCTTGCTTTACCGTCCCAGTTGCTCCGGTGTACATCTCGACTCCTGCTGCTGCTAGACCCTGATATGCGTTTGGCCCGACACTCCCGGTGATGACCACAGTGGCTCCCTTATCAGCGACTGTCTGCGCCGCCTGTACGCCAGCTCCGTGCGCACCGGGCACATTGGCCACCGACTCCACATCTGGCGTGTCTGATCCCAGCGTATCTGTATCGATGAAGGTAAAGTACGCCGCTCTTCCAAATGTTGGATCCACCTCTGCCGTCAACCCTTCTCCTCGCGCTGTAATGCAAACTTTCATCAGTTTCTCCTCCCTGATAATTGGCTTTGTATCGATCGTAACCACGGAAGCAAATGTGGACAACCACTCGTTTTGCATCCGCAATTGCGCAAGTACCACTGAGCAGTGTATTATAAGCATATGCACAGAAAATATCCACCAGTGACTCCCGTTTGTGATAGCAGGACGTGCAGTTGACAGCAAATGCCGTGTGTCGATATAGTGATAGGATGCGGATGAGAGGAGATCAGGATGGGCCGTTATAAGAAGCTTCGCTATTGCCAGGAATTCATGGGATACAGCCTGTTTAAGCCGAGCGGCGTGCCGCTTTCACAGATTGAGACAGTGGTGATTGCCCTTGATGAGTTGGAAGCGATGCGGCTGTGCGACCTAGAGGGTCACGATCAAGCGAAGGCAGCAGAAGAGATGGGAATCTCGCGAGGAACGATTCAGCGCCTTGTCTATTCGGCGCGGCGGAAGATGGTCGATGTGGTGATACACGGCAAAGCGCTCACGGTTGAAGATACAGAACATGTCGTCGTTCGCGGTCGAGGACGAGGAGGTCGTGGACGGCACGGTCGTGGGATGGGTCGTGGACGAGGTTGATGGGTTGGGATGATATAGGGGTCAGGTCTTGCAATCCAACACTCGAATATAACCAAGTGAAGTTCAGTGTTGGATTACAAGACCTGACCCCAGCGTTATGGAGGAGGCGATGATGAGAAAGCTAATGGTGGGTTTGGCGCTTGTAGTGGTATTTGCCGGAACCGCGGTGGCGCAGACATGCACCGTACGGACCTACTTTGGCTCACCTACTGAGAGTGAAACGATCAAAGCGGTGATCATTCAGGCCATCGACGGAGCAAGAACGAGCCTTGACATTGCGCTGCACTCATTCACCGATGATCAGCTTGGCGATGCCGTGGCGCATGCCGCGCACCGCGGGGTGAACGTGCGCGCGATCCTGGGAGCGGGCCAAGACAAGGTGCTCGGCGGGGAGTACGACAAGCTGGTTGGCGCCAATATCGAGGTCGTTGTTGTTGGCGCAAGGGCGCTCTTCAACCACAGATTTGCTGTGATCGACGATCGGATTGTCATCACCGGCTCGTACGACTGGTCGGACTATTCCAACAAGAGCCGATATGACGATATGCTATTCATCTCCTGCCCTGCGGGAAATGGCACAGCGCAAGAGTTTGCAGCGGAGTTCGGGCGGCTCTGGCAGAAGCTGAGCTTGGAAACGGGGACCATCGTCACTCAGCCGAGTCTCTCTTCAGACGTGCAATCCGTGGTGATCCACTCGGTCGATCCTGCCGGCGAGTGCATACAGCTTCTTGACATCTCTTCTGCATCGATTGACATCAGTGGCTGGCGACTGAGCGACCTAGAGGGAAGCTATGCCTTCCCGCCAGACACGATCATCGACCCGGACGACCCGTACGAGGTGTGCATCGATACATACAACCCGAGCTATGACCCACAAGGCTTATTCCTCAACGATGAACACGACGAGGTCTTCTTGATCACTCCGGATGGAAGGATCATCGACGAGCGTGTGTGGGGAGACTGATAACCCTAAGCGGGCGGTGATGAGTAATCAGTAATCAGTGATGAGCGCAAGCCGATAATCTCATGCAGTGCGCTGATCGCGAAAACCTGATACTGTCCCCAGATTTGAGTGAACACGGGCGAGAGGGGAAGCTTGTCTCTGTAGCATGTACAGCTTGCCCAATGGGTTTACCCAGTAGGGCTTGTCCAGTATGACTTGCATGTCGCGTTGAATGCGTAGAATACACAAGCATTCCAGCGCAGAGGCGCGGAGGCCTGTCTGCGTCCGAAAGACAGGCAGGCGCGGGAAACAGCGGCAAGCAGGAAAATGAGGCGAAACAAGATCTCTATGCTTTGTACTTTGCCTGGAGTGTGAAGAGCCGTCTATGGAGGCGCACTCTTGTTTGCCTTGCTGGACAGGCAGATGAAGTGGCGAAGATCCTTTCTCGACGTCGATGCCGAGCAGCTTCAGCCTAGTTTGGCCTCTATCGAGTCGAGCCGTTTGTTGATGACAACTCTCTCTTGCTCCAAGATCAAGAATGAACGCGCGAGGCCATCAACGGTACTTATCAATTGATCCAAGCGCGCATTTATCTTGTTCATGTCCTCTTTGGTGGCCATCCGTTCCTGAT
>JAGGXO010000034.1 GCA_021163015.1 Candidatus Bipolaricaulota bacterium | reverse complement strand
TTCCTCAAGAACCTGCGTTTCTTCGACCCGTTCATCATCCTGTTCTTTCGCGAGATGGGGCTGTCGTTTCTCGAGATCGGAACCCTGTACTCCATCCGTGAGATCTCCATAAACGTTCTGGAGATACCAACGGGCCTCATCGCCGACGCCTACGGCCGCCGCAGATCGATGCTCGCTTCATTTTCATCATACCTTCTCTCATTCGCTTTGTTCTATCTTTTCCCCAGCTTTGGGATCTACGCATTGGCAATGTTGCTGTTCGCCTTCGGGGAAGCTTTCCGCTCTGGCACACACAAGGCGCTAATCCTCGAATACCTGCACATAAAGGGGATCGAGGATCAAAAGGTGGAATACTACGGGCACACGCGCGCAGCGTCGCAGTTTGGATCAGCGATCGCAGCACTTGTTGCCGCTGGACTGGTCTTTCACACGGGAAGCTATCGCATCGTTTTCCTCGCCTCCATGATTCCGTATATCCTTGAGCTGTTTCTAATGCTCTCCTACCCCAAAGAACTCGATGGTTTACTGGTTGAATCGAAGGATCAAGGCATGAAGGAGATAACAAGGCGGCTCCGGTCAACAACCCTGAACTCTCTTCATATGCTCCGGGAAGGAGTTCTTCTGCGAGGGCTTATCAGCAGTGCTTCATTCGATGCGCTATTCAGATCCACAAAGGATTATCTTCAACCGGTGTTGCAAGCGCAGGCACTCGCGCTGCCTATCTTGCTATCTCTAAGTGGGAACAAGCGCGTAGCGCTTGTGGTCGGAGGTCTCTACTTCATCATATACCTTGGAACAAGCTATGCTGCATCGCATGCGGGGGCAATCAATAAGCGTGTTCGTTCACTGTCAAGGGCAGCCAACATGATCTACGTAGCAGGAGTAATCCTCCTGGCAGCTGGCGGGATAGGTGTCTTGACGCATTTGTATCTCCTTTCGATCATCGGTTTTCTTGGGTTCTATCTGCTACAAAACGCGAGGAGGCCACTCCTCGTTGGGTACCTCGCCAATCTGATTCCACGTCAGACGATGGCCACCGGCCTGTCGGTTGAGTCACAACTGCGTACCTTGTTCACGGCAGCACTGGCACCGATCATTGGGCTGATTGCCGACCACCTCGGAATAGGCGAATCGCTCTTGCTGGTAGCGCTCGTGGCAGTATTGCTGCTCCCCGTCACTGGCATCCGTGCACAGCCACCCATAAGGCACTATGATCAATGAAACAAGTATGAGGTCCTTGTGTATGTAGAGGCGAACAATCTCTACGTGAGGAGGAAACAGTGAAGCGCTCCATCTTGTTCATCGGTTTGTCGATCGTCCTGTTGGCGACTGTGTTGGGTGTTGCTACCCCCGATCTTATCGTGTCTAATATTGGCCTTTCGCCTGAGAATCCAGTCGTTGGCCAGATGGTTACGATTACGGCGACCGTTGAGAATATCGGGACGAGTGATGCACAGGAGCGTTTTAGCGCAAGATTTCTCATGGATGGAATTCAAGTCGATGCGCCATCAATTCCATTTGGCATCGATGCTGGTCGCAGCAAGGATGTATCAATCAATTGGCAGGCTATCCCGGGAATGCACACGATCACTGTGGAGGTCGACCAGCCGTTCAACAGGATATCAGAGGCGAATGAAGACAACAACTCACAGACCATAACCTTCCCCGTTTCGATTGATCAAACAACCTCAGCTCTCGCACACATCAAGATTGCAGTGGCGCGATTTGAGGACCGCAGCGGCTCCGCATTAATAAACGTCGGGCAGGGAGTTGCCGATGAGCTAATAGGGCACCTCGTGCGAAGCAGGGTGCATGTACTAGAACGAAGCGAACTTGAGGCTGTGATGCAGGAGCGTGGGCTGAATCCTGCCATTCAATCGGACCTCATCACTGCCGGGCAGCTTCTGGGCGCTGACCTGCTCGTTGTAGGGTCCGTCACCAAGGCAAATGTGCAGCAGCAGGCTGTGAGCCTTGGATTCTTCAGTGCTAGTAGCGCGTCGGTGAATATAGCGATGTCCGCGCGGCTGGTGAATGTATACACATCGGAGATCATTGATGCCGTTTCAGCGGAGGGAAGCGCCAGTGGATCGACGGGCTTCTCCATCAACATTGGAAAGATCCTCGCCGGCACTCAGCCCACAGGCGCTAATGTCTGTGTGGGCGGGCTACGAAGCGACAAGTCGTATTACTACGTTGGAGAAACCATTCACTTAGGATACAGGAATGCTGGCGCAGCCGGTTGGTTTGGAGTGGAGATTGACACAATCGGCGGTGCGTTCATAAAGATGCTTGACAGCAACCAATTCATCAACAATGGAGCGTGCGGAGAGTGGTTCTGGGATCAGCGTGGACCCGGAGGGGTGCAACTTAGCCCTGGGTTGTACATTGCAAAGCTGTGGGATGGAATGTCCTATGTCGCTACGATCAACTTCCAGATCCGTCCTGGGACGGGACCCGTTACCCCACTGAGTGAGATCACCGTGGGAAGCGGCCAGTTCGACGAAACGATCGTCGGGAAGGCGACGAATAGCGCACTTGACCAACTCGTGTCTCGGCTGATCAACAGTATGGAAAACGCAGCCCCGGCAATACTAGCTGCTCGATCAGCCTCGGGAGCAGCGCAAGCGCCAATGACGGCCCCGCGTGCGGCACAGGTGGCAGCGATCCTTTCCGACGGGCGTATCGCGATAAACATAGGCACTGATGCCGGCATACACAAAGGTGACTTCTTCCAAGTACTGGACACGGTCAATCTCGTCTCCGACCCGGTGACTGGGGAGATCCTTTCCTACGATGTCATCGGCGTAAAGGGGGAGATCGTGATCACGGATGTGCGCGATCGCGTCTCCTACGCAGTGCGCACGTCCGATTTCGATCCGACGATAGGTGATATCGCAAGACCTGAATCGCCATAGAACGCGACAAACCGTAGTTGCCTGTAGGGTATACAAGGGGATATACTCACAGTAATGCTACGGCACATGCGACAAGTCTCCATCATGGCGGCGCTCCTTGCCACAGTAATTGTGGCCAGTCCTGTCTTTTGTACTGGGCTTGATTACGTTGGTCTGCGCATAATCATCCCTCTGGGGCAAGCTCCGTCTATGATGGGAATCGATATTGGAACGCGCTTTCCCTTCGGGTGGCTCACTGCATCCCTCTTCCTTTCACACGATGGAAAGACCCTCATTCTTGGAAGTGCCGATGTGGCGATTGGCGAGAAGAAGAGCGCAGGAGTAAGCTGCCTGCGAGGAACGCTCGGTATTAGTTACTTCGACCTGTCTGCGATGTTCCCGTCGCTCGTCTTCGGCGGGGGCATGTCGTACCGCTTCTCGTTTGCTGATCGGTTCCAGCTCACGGCGTGCGGAGAGATCATCTACCCACTCGCTCTTGGGCCGCCCATGTTCAGCATTGGCGGAGGGTGGGCTCCGTAAGTGGAGGGATGCAAGTGACAACCCTATTTGGAACAGATGGCGTACGTGGAAGGGCAAACGAACACGTCACGGCAGAGCTGGCTCTCTCTCTTGCCCGTGCGGCCGCCTCGCTACTCGTACCAACTGGAGGACGGGTGATCATCGGACGCGATACTCGCCTCAGCGGACCGATGCTCGAAGGGGCGATGGCAGCCGGATTCGCCTCCGCTGGTGTCGACGTTCTGCTCGCCGGGATCATCCCCACTCCGGCCATATCGTTTCTCATCAAGGACGAACGCGCCAATCTGGGCGCGGTGATCTCCGCCTCACACAACGAACCGGCAGACAATGGAATCAAGTTCTTCGACCGCAATGGGATGAAGCTCACCGTCGAGCAAGAGCATGCAATCGAAGACGTTCTTGTGAATCTCCCGCCGCGGGCTCCCCGGGTCGGATCGATCGCCCCTCTGCCAGCGGCGGCAACGCGATATGCAGCGTTCCTGACGGGCACGATCGAGAGCGAAGACATCGATCTCTCCGGCCTTAAGATCATCGTCGATTGCGCCTACGGAGCAACAGGAGCGATCGCCCCGCACGTTCTACGCCATTTCAACGCACACGTTGTCGAGATGCACACAGCTCCAGATGGAGAGCGAATAAACCAAGAATGCGGATCAACTCACCTCGAAGTGCTGCGCAAGACCGTGCTCAGCCAACACGCTGATCTTGGAATCGCTTTCGATGGAGACGGAGACCGCGTTCTTCTCATCTCCCCCAGCGGGGACACGCTTGACGGGGATCGCATGATGGGAATCGCCGCGTTGCACATGAAGCTTAAGGGGACGCTAGATCCGAAAATCGTCGTGGCAACCGTAATGAGCAACATGGGCCTGGAGTATGCCTTGGCCGAAGCGGGAGTAGAAATGTTGCGCACCCCGGTCGGCGATCGTCACGTGGCACAGACAATGCTCGCTCACAAGGCACAGATCGGAGGTGAGCAATCCGGGCACATTATATTCTCCGATCACAGTCCAACAGGAGATGGAATGCTGACGGCGATCAAGCTGCTTGAGATATCACATGAACGAGGGAGACCGCTGCACAGGCTAGCTGAGGAGATTCCCCTCTATCCGCAGGCGCGGAAAGACATCGCTGTTGCGGAGCCAGGAAAGCTCATGACCCATCCGCAAGTCTTGTCGGCAATAGAGAAGGCGGAAAAGCGCCTCGGCACAGAAGGGAGACTTGTCGTTCGCCCCTCCGGAACGCAACCAATGATTCGCATCCTCGCTGAGGCGGCTGACGAGACGCTGTGCAACCGTGTCTGTGCGCAGATCACTGCCGCCATCGAAGGGGCGAAGTAGGCATCAAGCCATCAACAGTCAGCTATCAGTTTGAAGCAATTGATTGCTGTAAGCTGATAGCTAGTCTCCAAACGGATACGTCAGGATTGGATTGCGCGCTGCCCGCGTTTGATCAAGCCGTCGCACCGGAGCTGTATGCGGCGCATTGTGCAGAAGATCAGGATTCTCTTGTGCCTCGGATGCGATCTTCTCCAGCGCCTCGGCGAATCGATCCAGCGTCTCTCTGCTCTCCGTCTCCGTCGGTTCGATCATCAGTGCCTCGTGTACGATCAGCGGGAAGTAGATCGTAGGCGGATGGAAGCCATAATCGATCAGCCTCTTGGCGATGTCGAGGGTCGATATTCCATCGGCAATTCCCTTGCCAGTGAGGACAAATTCGTGCTTGCATAGCCGGTCGTAGGGAAGGCGATAGGTCTTCTTCAGTCTCTCTTGCAGGTAATTTGCGTTCAAGACAGCGTTCTCTCCCGCTTCGTACAGTCCCTCATCGCCCAGTGTAAGGATATACGTATAGGCCTTGAGGAAGACGCCAAAGTTCCCGTAGAAGGAGTGCATGCTCCCAATCGACTGACCCTTCTCCCAATCGAGATAGTAGCGACCACGATCCAGTCTCACTCGTGGCACGGGGAGGAATGGGACGAGCGCCTCACTGACGGCGACCGGCCCGGATCCTGGTCCGCCACCACCGTGCGGGGCGGACATTGTCTTGTGCAGGTTGAAATGGAAGACATCGGCTCCCATGTCCCCAGGGCGAGCGTGCCCAAGGAAGGCATTCAAGTTCGCACCATCGAAGTAGCAGAGTCCACCGGTTGCGTGCACCATCGCCGTGATCTTCATAATGTTCTCCTCGAAGATCCCAAGCGTGTTGGGAACGGTGAGCATCACTCCGGCAACGGTCTCATCGAGCTCACCGCTCAAGGCATTCAAGTCAACAAGCCCATCCGCACCGGAGCGAATCTCGGTCACGGAAAAGCCAGCGGTCGCTGCCGAAGCTGGGTTTGTCCCGTGAGCGGAGTCCGGAAGCAGGATACGCGTCCTCTGCGTCTCACCGCGTGCCTCGAAGTAGCGCTTGAGAAGGAACATCCCCGTGATCTCTCCATGAGCACCGGCTGCCGGCTGTAGTGTCACATCGGCCATCCCAGTGATCCCACACAGAAGACGCGACATCTTGTGCACGACGGACAGCGATCCTTGAGCAAGCTCAGGATCAACCGCCGGATGTATGGAAGCGAACCCCGGTAGATGCGCCACATCCTCGTTCACCTTGGGGTTGTACTTCATGGTACAGCTACCCAGAGGATATAGGCCGTCGTCGACTCCGTAGTTTAGCTTGGAGAGGGCAGTATAGTGACGGACAACCTCTGGCTCGCTCAAGTTGGGGATTCTCGGTTTGTCTTGCCTGATGAGATCCTGCGGTATCAGATCTGTCGTCTTCTTCGCGGGCACGTCCAATTCGGGGAGGATTCCTCCTGTACCGTTTCGCTTTCGATAGTCGAATATCGTCCTCATAGCATCCTCCCTACCAGGTCAACCGTGCGATCGAGCTCCTCCTTGGATCGTTTCTCCGTCACGGCAAACCGCAGCGCTTCCGTCACTCCGAGGGCTTCCATTTGCGCCGGGTCATCGACGAGGATCTCTTCCACGCGTAATCCATCTCGTATCCTCTTCGGATCAACCGGAACGCGTAGCACGAACTCATTGAAGAACGGCGCATCGCAGAGCAGTGAACAACCGGGCAGGTCGCTCAGCTGCTGTGCCATATAATGCGCCTTCTCCAGGTTTAACATAGCAAGATCGCGCAGTCCATCACCGCCAAGGCTTGCCAAGTAGACTGTAGCGGTGAGGGCACACAGTTGTGCATTAGTGCAGATGTTCGACGTCGCCTTCTGACGTCGGATGTGCTGCTCCCGCGTCTGTGCAGCCATGGTGTAACCAACCTTGCCATCGGCATCTACTGTCTGTCCGACGAGCCTTCCTGGCATCTGGCGCAGGTAGGCCTTCCGTGTGGCGAACAACCCGAGTAATGGCCCCCCAAACGATGGGGGCAGGCCAAACGGCTGCCCTTCACTTGTCACAATATCGGCTCCGAATTCCCCTGGAGGAGTAAGAATACTCAAAGAAACTGGATTGACAGCAACAATCATCAGCGCATTGCCAATTGCCTCCTTCACGTCAGCCAGATCCTCGATAACGCCAAAGGCATTCGGTGATTGCACGATCACACCGCCAATATCAGAAGGAACGTGAGAGAAATCGCAGCGATAATCGACCGTTGGAATATCCACTATCTCTATCCCAGAGGCCCAGCAGTAGGTGTCGAGGACGCGGCGATAATGTGCAAATAGCGCCAGAGAGACCGCAATCTTCCTATTTCCAGTGACGCGTGCAGCCATCATCGCTGCCTCAGCGAGTGCCGTCGCTCCGTCGTACATTGACGAGTTGGCGACCTCCATGCCCGTCAGCTCGCAAATGAGTGTTTGGAACTCAAACATCGTTGTGAGTGTCCCCTGGCTTATCTCTGGTTGATACGGCGTGTACGCCGTGTAGAACTCGGAGCGGGAGGTGATGTGCTGCACGACACTCGGGATGTAGTGATCGTAGATTCCACCACCGAGGAAGGAGAGCGCACTTGCCGCAGCGTTCTTCTGCGTCAAGGAGGCAAGTTTCGTCCGCACTTCTAACTCGCTCTTCGATGAGATGCCGAGGGGTTGGAAACGATCTTTTACCAATTGTGGAATATCCGAGAAGAGCTCCTCCATGGAGAAACGCCCGATCGCGGAAAGCATCTGCTCGCGATCTGCATCTGTATTGGGAATGTAGCGCATGGCGTCTACTCTTCCGCGATAATTCTCTCGTAAGCGGCAGAGTCAAGAAGTGAATCGACCTGGCTCGGATCGCTCACTTCTATCATGACCAACCAACCAGCTCCATGCGGATCTGTGTTTATGGTCTCGGGGGATGACTCCAATTCAGAGTTCACTTCAACAACCTTGCCTCCGATCGGAGCGAACACATCGCTCACTGCTTTGACCGACTCAACCGTTCCCAGCGTGTCTCCTTGATTGACTGTAGTCCCGACAGCGGGAAGTTCAACGAATACGACATCCCCAAGCTCGCTCTGCGCGTGATCGGTGATCCCCACTTTCGCGCGGGTTCCGTCCAGATCTACCCACTCATGTTCCTTGGTGTACCGATACTCTGCTGGATAACCCATCACTCCTCCCTAATTTCTG
Organism: Candidatus Bipolaricaulota bacterium; assembly: GCA_021163015.1. Lineage (GTDB taxonomy): Bacteria > Bipolaricaulota > Bipolaricaulia > UBA7950 > UBA9294 > M55B144. The sequence goes on along the minus strand of JAGGXO010000034.1, from coordinate 1,692 downwards.
CGTTTCTGATCGCGATTATACGTACACACCGCCAAATTAGCCACACTCTAGAATGGCGCCGAATCATCGCGCGCAGCCGAATAAAAGCTGGCATAGGCCTTGTGGAAGATCACTGGTACCTTACCCAGTGGACCGTTCCTCTGTTTGGCGACGATGATCTCCGCCTCGCCGCCTGAACCCTGACCATCCTTCGTCGCATCGGCAGGCTCATTGTAGTAATCAGCGCGGTAGATGAACACAACAAGGTCTGCATCCTGTTCGATCGCTCCACTCTCACGCAGGTCGGATAGGCGGGGGTAGCGCTTCTCCCGCTGTTCCACCGCGCGATTGAGCTGTGAAATGGCGATAACGGGCACGTTCAACTCGCGCGCCAGTTTCTTGAGAGATCGAGTGATATGAGCGATCTCTTGTTCACGCACGTCGGTGCGGATCGAGCCTTCAAGAAGTTGCAGGTAGTCGACTATCAGCATGTCAAGCCCGTGCTGGGCCATCATCCGACGCGCCTTGGCGCGGATCTCCAGAACAGACGTACCGGGAGAATCATCGACCATTATTCTAGCCTTCTGAAACTTGCTCGCTGCGTTGGCGATGTCGCGCCACTTTGCCGCCGGCACGTATCCTCCACGCAGGCGGTGCAGGCTTACCTTCGCCTCACCGCACAGCAGCCTCTCAAGAAGCTGTTCCTTGGTCATCTCTAAGGAGAAAATTCCCACTGCTGCGTTCTCCCGAATCGCAATATGTCGCGCTAGCGCCAGTGCCAGGCTCGTCTTCCCCGTCCCTGGACGACCGGCAACAACTATGAGGTCCGATCGCTGCAGGCCGGATGTCATCTCGTCAAAACGCGGGAATCCTGTTGAGAATCCGGTGATCGTATGACGATTCGGATCACGGTGCAGTTCCTCTAGCGTATCGATATGGTCGTAGAGGAATTCATTCACCATGTAGTAATTCCCAGACGCCTCGTTGCGGGAGATGTCAAAGATTATCGTCTCCGCCTTGTCCAGGATTTCGTCGGTCTCGCTCGACTCGTCGTAGCCGAACTCGGATATCCTCCCTCCGGCCTCGATAAGCGCACGTAAAGTGGCCTTCTTGTGAATGATCTCCGTGTAGTAATCGAGGCTTGCTGTCGTCGTTACCCGATCGAGTAGTTCATTGAGATAGACGCGTCCACCGGCCTTCTCCATATCTCCTTGCTCTTCGAGGCGGTTAGAGAGAGACACAATATCTGATGGCTCCCCACGATCAAACAGGTCACGAATGGTGCGAAATATCACGCGGTGCGCCCGACGATAGAAATCCTCCGGCCGCAACTTGTCGATCAGAATCGGGATTGTCTCTTCTGGTTCCAAGATGGCCGAGCCAAGCACTACTTGCTCCGCCTCGATGTTCTTGGGAAGACTACGCACTGGGCCACTGCGCGCCGTCGCCATCTCCTGCTCCCTCATCGGTCTCGACCTCCCTGATCATTATAGTCGAGAGCCAGGGCACGGGCCAACAGAGAAGGGCCCCAGCACAGTAATGCGTCTCTTGCGGCTGTCTGGCCCTAGATTGAAGAGATCATCCCCGTTTGCTATACTCTGAGCTAACGTTTCATTCTTGGGAGGGTGATGTGGAAGTACTGACAATGAAAGAGCTGTTGGAGACCGGAGTTAATTTGGGTAAAGGAAGGGGAAAATGGAACAAAAAGAGGGG
>JAGGXO010000163.1 GCA_021163015.1 Candidatus Bipolaricaulota bacterium | reverse complement strand
TTGTTGCCACCGCCTTCGAGGAGGCAATGATGGGGGAGGCGACTCCTAAAGAAGCGCTCGATAACGCTGCTGCAGAGATCGAACCTCTGTTGGAATAGGGACAGATTCATCGGTCCGAGGGGGTAACCCCTCGGACCGCTTACTCTTGAAAGGAGATTACGATCGTCGGACAAAATTCTAAAGGCAAGTTTCATTTTGCCATACCCGAGGAGTGGAAGCGCAAGTCATACTGGCGGGAAACAGGGGAGGCTTACCTCTACCTACTACCTGCGCTTATCATTCTAGGTGTCTTTGTCTTCTATCCCTTCTTCTCCGCATTTCGCCTGAGCACCTTCAAGTGGAACGTTGTACGACCGCCTGGTACGTTCGTCGGCTGGGGAAACTACAACTACATCTTTCACGACAAGTATTTCTGGCGTGCACTCTGGCACACGTTTTACTACGTCGCGATCAACGTCCCGGTGACTCTCTTCCTCGCCCTACTAGTGGCGAATCTCCTCAACAAAGGCTTGAGATTCCTCACGTTCGCCCGTACATCGTATTTTCTCGCCTATATCACCCCACTCGTCGCCGTTTCCATGGTCTGGAGGTGGCTCTACAATTGGCAGTACGGACTCTTGAATTACTTCCTGGGGTTCTTCGGTGTTGACCTGATCAACTGGCTCGCTGACAAGCGGTTTGCCATGCCTGCGGTGATCATCATGAGCATCTGGCGCTACGTTGGTTACGAGGCGATCATCCTTCTTGCCGGGTTGCAAAGTATCGATAAGATGTACTATGAGGCAGCGCGAATCGATGGAGCCTCCGGTTTCCAGGTATGGAGGAAGGTGACTGTCCCCCTGTTGACTCCACAGATATTCTTTGTCTTCGTCATCTCGCTGATAGGTTCGTTCAAGGTTTTCACCGAGATCTTCGTCCTGTTCAGCGGGACACCAGGGCCGTTGAAGAGCGCCGAGACACTCGTCTACTACATCATGCGGCAGGGATTCTTTGTAGGAAACCACCTCGGGCGGGCGGCCGCCGCTTCGATTATTCTCTTTGCTATTATCTTCGTGTTCACCCTATTGCAGCTGCAGATCACGCAGAAGCGAGTTCATTACCAATGACAACATAGCGCGAGTTTGCATTGTTCGATCCCATTGTGATACGATTTAGAAAAGGTTTGGGAGGTAATGATGAGTAGATTCACCGATAGACTGCTCGAGGGTCGGCCGGAGCGGGATGACGATTTGCCCAGACCTGTTTGGCAGTTAGGGAGCTGGGTTGGTTGGCTGGCAATCGTTGTGATTGTTGTCATCTATCTATTAAGCGGGATTTACACCGTCGGCTCGTCCGAGGTGGGATTGGTCAAGCGTTTCGGGCGCTACGTTTCCACGGCCAATCCAGGGATGCACTACCACCTGCCCGCGCCGATCGAGAGCGTGAGCATCGTGAACGTACTGCAGGTGCGCAAGGAGGAGATCGGCTTTCGCACTATCTCCCCAGCGCCCAATCCGCGCTACCAGATAGTTGAGATAGAAGCCCTGATGCTTACGGGAGATGGAAATATTGCGCACGTGGAGATGGTCGTGCAGTACCGCGTTAAGGACGCACAGCTCTTTGCGTTCAACCTGATAGATGCAAGTGCGCTCGTCAAGCAGGGAGCAGAGGCCGTACTGCGCGAGCAGGTAGCGACAAAGACGCTCGATCAGACACTGACCGAACAGCGAGACGTCATTGCCGCGGACACAATGACGGCGCTGCAAACGTTGCTCGACAACTACGGCGCAGGGATCGCGGTGGGGAACGTTCAGCTTCAGGACGTAAAGCCACCACGAGAAGTCATCTCCGCCTTCGATGACGTGAATAGTGCGCGTCAGGACAAGGAAAAGCTGATCAACCAGGCCGAGGAATACTCTATGGACATCCTCCCTCGCGCTCGCGGACGGGCACAGGAGATCGCCAACCAGGCCGAGGCGTACAAGCAGGAGCGGATCATGCGGGCCGAAGGGGATATAGCACGTTTCATCGCAGTGCTCAAGAAGTACGAACTCGGTGAAGAAGTTACGCGTACGCGGATGTACATCGAAACCATGGAGAAGATCCTTCCGGAGATGAACAAGATCATCCTCCCGCAGGGAGGAGAAGGGGTGTTGAAACTGCTAGATCTCGATCAGCTTCTGAATGGGAGGACTGAGCAATGAAAAAGCTTATAGTGTTCGGTGGGATTGTTGTTCTCCTAGTCATTGCCTACAACCTCTTTGCCTTTACCGTCGATGAGACGAAGAAGGCGGCTGTCCTTCGGTTTGGGGAGATCGTCCGGGTAATCGAGAAACCGGGTCTCTACTTCAAGATACCGTTTATCAACAACGTGGTCTACCTTGAGGATCGTGTCTTAAACTACGACATCCAACCGCGCGACATCCTCACCGCCGACCAGAAGCGACTGACCATTGACAACTATGCGATCTGGCGGGTAGGGGAGCCAAAGACGTTTATCGAGACGAATGCCGGAAGTCTTATCAATGCTCAGATCCGAATTGATGACATCGTCTATTCCGATCTACGTGATGTCCTGGCGAAGCACACCCTCGACGAGATCGTCTCGGCGAAGCGGCTGGAATACCTGACCGAGGTGATGGCCCTCAGTTATGACAAGCTCGCGGTCTTCGGTATCGAGTTGATCGATGTACGCATCAAGCGGGCTGACCTTCCCTCCGAGATCGAACAGGCCGTCTTCTCGCGTATGCGTTCCGAACGCGAGCGGATCGCGGCGCAACTGCGCGCAGAGGGCGAAGAGGAGGCTAAGGAGATAACCTCCACCGCCGACAAGGATGTGCAGATCATTCTCGCCGAGGCGGACAAACAGGCGGAGATGGTGATGGGAGAAGGGGATGCGCAGGCACTCGAAATCTACGCCGACGCCTACAACCAGGATCCCGAGTTCTATCGATTCTGGCGCACCCTGGAATCCTACAAGACAGCGCTTGAGAACGACACGAGCATCGTGCTCAGTAGCAACTCCGACTATCTGCGTTTCCTGAACACAATGAAGGCGGCACAACCGTAGGCACAGTGCGCTTCTCCGATTGGGCACGGCTTACTGCTCAAGCATGCTGCAGGCTCACCCTGTCTGCAGCATGCACCTATCACGAAACTTCTTGCTGCCTTCCGTGTAGATTCTAGCGATCCAAACCAGACAAAGGGGGCATT
>JAGGXO010000010.1 GCA_021163015.1 Candidatus Bipolaricaulota bacterium | reverse complement strand
CGTCGCGTTTGCGGGAGAGGATCTTCACGCTGTAGTCGACCGTCGTCTCATCGCGCAACCAGGCGTCAAACAGTGCCGACAGCGACTGTCCCGATGCCTTCTCCATGGCCTTCTGATACTCAGCAAGGGTTATCTGTTTGTGCATATACTCCGTGGCTGAATCGTGCAAGCCCTCTTGGAACACGTCCTTCCCGATTGTAGAGGCGATTGCGCGAGCGACAAGGTACCCTTTGTCGTAGAGGCGTACAGCAGTGGCGTTGTCGTATTTGACATCCTTCTGCGGCTTAATGATCGCCTCATCGAAGCCACGCATGACCTGCTCAATGTAGGGGAGTTCGACCTGATGCTCGCGCAGGTTCATGAATCCAAACTGCGAGGCCACGAAGTTCTCCAGTAGGCCGTTCCCTTCCGTGTCGAACAGATTCGGCCCGAACTCCCCATACTTCTCCTCGAAGTAGGTTATCGACAGGTACTGCGCCATTCCTTCCGACAGCCAGTTCTCCGCGTTCAGGTCGACTCCCACGCCGATTCCCCACCACTGGTGGGCGATCTCGTGTGCGAGTACGAACTCACTCAAGCGATTGAGGATCCCTGGCAGAGTGACATTTCGATGCGAGAAGAAGAGATCGGAGAGCCAAACGATTCCATCGGCGGCCATCGATAGACCCTGTTGGTTTGGGTTCTCCACGATCGTCAGCCGTGCTCGCGGATACGGACCATAGCGCTTAACGTAGTCCTTCAGGATGTCTATTGCATAAGTGGCGAACAAGCGTGCCGTCTCCTCGTGTCCAGGCAGGTAGTACACCTCTATCGGGACTGAGAGCTCGTCGAGGTCGAAGCGTTTGTAGTTCTTCGATGCGGCGATAGCGAGCGTTCGCGCCGGGGCGTCGTTTGATATGTGGTAGGTAACTTCTTTCCCCTCTTCGTCATCAGATACTGACGGGGTATCGCTATTGTCCGATCCGCATGCAAGCAGCACATCAGCGGGGACCGTTATCTGCGCCGAGTAGTCGGCTGCCGGGATCTCAAGTGGGAAGTCGTCGCTCGGAGGCTGGAGTGTCCCGTCCTCCTCCTTCCACGCTTGGTCGGGCGGGAGGAGGAGCGGATTCCACCCGAAACGCCAGGTGAGAACTCCCTGATCGATCCCCTGATCTCCGGATATCATGCGCGGAACGCTTGTCGTAAAGTGAATTCTCAGCGTAAGCGGAGCATTGCTGGGAAGATCAACGGCGAGCACGGTTTCATCGAGTGAGTAAGTCTGCCAAGCCGGGGGGATAGATAGGAGACGGAAGGTTACAGCATCGGAGCTGCCGCTCTGCACTATCTCCACACTGTCGATCGTTGTCGATGAGGGCTCAAAGCCTGATGGATACGTGGAGTCGATTGATCGCTGGCTTCCATACGGGTTCTGTTCGCGGTTGAGGTTGGCTAGCAAGAGGAAGTAGAGATGACTCCCGCCCGGCTCACAAGTCACATCTTCGTACCCACTTATCGTCTGTTCATCTAGATTGATCTTAACTGAGATATCGTAGCTTGCGCCCAACACGGCTACGGACAAGCCGACAAGTAGAACCATTGCCATCAGAAACACACACTTGGTACGCAACCCCATATTCATCTTCTCCTCCCTGTGAGAAGGGCATCGCCTTCTTCTATTCTTCTTCCTCTTCCGCTTCTTCCAGGTCGCGATCCACGAGAATGCGGACGGCCGTGATCTCTCTCTGAGTTGTTCCCTCTACGGCTAGCGAAACCGCGCCGACACGCACCACGTCTCCCACATTTGGCATTGCCTCCAGACGGTGCAGAAGGAGGCCTGTTACGGTCACTCCTTCATCCTCCGGAAGGTCGATATCCATGGTACGATTGAGGTCGTGAACGGATACCTCGCCGCTTACCACAGCCTCATCTGAGGAGACGCGTTTGATCAATATTGCTGGGCTGTCGTATTCATCTTCTATTTCGCCGACGATCTCCTCGATGATGTCCTCTAGTGTAACGATCCCGGCCATCCCTCCGAACTCGTCAATTACAACCGCCATGTGCACTCGCTCGCGCTGGAACTCGCGCAGGAGAATGTTGATTGGCTTTGTTGTTGGCGTGTAGTAGATCGGGCGGAGGAGGCTGTGCAGACTCATCTGCGGATTGTCCACCTCTGCGAGGAGATCCTTGGCGTACAGCGTTCCCACTACATTATCTGGAACCTTATCGTAGACTGGAAAACGAGAGTGGCCATCTTCAGCGACTATCTCACGCGCTTTGCGGGGCGAAGTCCTCACTTCGATTGCCTCCACGTCCATGCGTGGAACCATCACCTGCTCGGCAGTTATCTCATCAAAATCCAGGATGCGTCGGATCATCTCTCCGTCCTGCGCATCGATCAGCCCGCTCTCCTCGCTAGCATCGATAAGCGTCTCGATCTGCTCATCACTCACCGCGAGCGGCTCTTCCTGCGCAAGGTCTTCTCCAAAGAGGCGCATAATCAGGTAGGCGATCTTGCGGAAGATAAAGATGAGCGGTCGCAGGAGGCGCGTAAATACGTGGATCTGGTTGATCGTGGCTAGGGCGAAGCGTTCCGCGTTATTCTTGGCAAAGTTCTTTGGCGTGATCTCTCCAAAGATGAGCAGCGACACGGTCATCACCCCTGTTGCCAGGAGCCCCGCCTGGTAGGCAGGAAGACCGTGGCCGACTATGCGCACGGAAAGAAGCGTCATCAACGAACTGGCGGCAACGTTCGTTAGGTTATTGAGGATGAGGAGAGCGGTGATCATATCATTCGGCTCATCAAGCAACAAGGACAAGCCGCGCTTCTTCTTCCTGTGAGTGTTGATAAGGTAGTGCAAGCGCCCCTCATCAAGTGACGTGATCGCCGTCTCTGCGCTGGAGAAGTATGCCGAACAGACAATGAAAAAGACAAGGAGCGCAATCTGTGCGCCTATTGACACTGTAATACTCACCTCTAGCTAGGAATTATAGGATTGGCGTCCACGATTGCAAGAAGCGGGCCTATCCCGTTGTTGCCCCACGTGCAGGCTGGCGGGTAAAATTAGGCGACAATTTCAGGAGGCGGCGGAGTGGATCTAGACGAAGTACGGCAGATTATTCGCTTATTGAAGGAAGCGGGACTCACCGAGATCACTGTTTCGGACGGGGAGAAAAGGATTACAGTTTGCAGGGACGCGCTGGCTCGCATGTCTTCAGCTTCTAGCGAATTAAGCGTTAGCAGCGCACAGAAGCAGGATGAGACTGATGCGGATGCCATAACCGCTCCACTGCTAGGGACCTTCTACTCCCGGCCCAACCCGGATGAGGATCCTTTCGTGAGAGAAGGCGATGTGGTCTCTGCGGGTGATACACTGTGCATCATCGATGCCATGAAGGTAATGAACGAGATTAAGGCGGAATTTCCCGCCAAGATAGTGAAGGTCCTTGTCGAAGATGGCGATCCCGTGCAGTACGGGCAGCCTCTATTCCGCTTTGAACGGATATGACCTTACATAAGGTTCTGATCGCCAATCGGGGAGAGATTGCCCTGCGTATTATCGAGGCCTGTCGTGAGCTTTCGATTGAGAGCGTCGCCGTGTTCTCTCAAGTCGACGCGAGTATGCCCTACCTAAACCTTGCTGGCGAACGGCTGTGCATCGGACCCGCTGACCCGGCGAAGAGCTACCTATCTATCCCCACGATCATCAGCGCCGCTGAGCTGGCCGGCGCGGAGGCGATACATCCCGGATATGGGTTCCTCGCGGAGAGTCCGGACTTTGTTGAGGTGTGTGAGGATCATGGCCTCGTGTTTGTCGGGCCGCCCCGCGAAGTGATGGGCCTGCTAGGGGACAAGGTTGCTGCTCGCGAAGCTGTGGGCACAGCGGGAGTCCCAGTGCTTCCCGGTGGGGCGATCCCCGAGGATGGAGATGTAAGAGCAGCTGGGGATCGCATCGGCTATCCATTGTTGGTGAAGGCGACATATGGAGGCGGGGGGCGAGGGATGCGCTTTGTTTCGGAGCCTGAGGAGCTTGAAGGGGCGGTCCTTGCTGCGCGTGCCGAAGCTAAGGGGGCTTGTGGCGATGGCAGCCTGTATCTAGAGCGAGCGGTAGAGAGCCCGCGGCATATTGAGGTGCAGATCCTTGCCGATACACACGGGAACATCGTTCACTTCGGAGAGAGGGAATGCTCGATACAACGACGCCATCAGAAGCTAATCGAGGAATCGCCTGCATCGCACCTGGACGAAGATACGAGAAGCGCTCTGCACGCCGCCGCGATCGCTGCGGCACGGGCAGTTGGCTACCGGAACGCTGGTACGGTGGAATTTGTTCTCGATTCCGAGGACAGGTTCTTCTTTATCGAGATGAACGCCCGAATCCAGGTTGAGCACTCGGTGAGCGAGGTCGTATCCGGGGTAAATCTGGTCAAGGAGCAGATCCGCATCGCCTCTGGAGACGAACTGCGTTTCACCCAGGACGAGATTGACATCCGTGGCCACGCGTTGGAGTGTCGCATCAACGCCGAGGACCCTATGCACGGGTTCCTCCCGTCTGCCGGGAGGGTGACAATCGACGAGCTCCCTAATGGATTCGGCATTCGGGTGGATACGCACCTGTACAACGGGATGGAGGTCGTCCCCTACTATGATTCGCTGTTGGCCAAGGTGATCTCGTGGGGAGAGGATCGGGAAGAGGCGTGCATTCGCATGTATACGGCGCTGGAACGGTTTCGCGTGCGAGGAATCAAGACCACGCGTTCGTTCGCACAGGAAATCGTCTCCCATCCATCGTTTCGCCAGGAGCGGCTTACGACTGACTTTCTCTCCAATTTCTCGGTGGATTGAGAGGAAGGAAGCTATCAGCTTGCAGCTATCAGCTTACAGCCAACAGCTTGACAAGGCGGCAAGTTCTAGCTAGCTTCTTGCATTAGCTGAGTGCTGAGTGCTGAGTGCTGAGTGCTGAGTGCTTGATAGAGGGAGTGAAAATGTTCGATTCTCTTACCGATAGGCTGACATCCGTCTTCTCCCGCCTTAAGGGGAAAGGGAAACTTTCCGCTGACGATGTGAAAGCTGGCCTGCGTGAGATCCGGCTCGCCCTGTTAGAGGCCGACGTCAACTACAAGGTCGTCAAGGATCTCATGGGACGCATCCAGGAGCGAGCAGTGGGTGAGGATGTACTAGAGAGCCTCACCCCTGGACAGCAAGTAGTGAAGATTGTCCGCGACGAGCTGACCGCGCTCATGGGCGGCCAGAACGCCGCGCTCAACCTATCGCACCGTCCATCCGTGATCATGCTTGTTGGTTTGCAGGGATCAGGGAAGACGACGAGTGCCGCCAAGCTCGCCCTTCACCTCAAGAAAGAGGGGAGGAAACCGGTGCTCGTTGCGGCCGATGTTTATCGCCCTGCTGCCATCGCGCAGTTGCAGACACTCGGGGACAACCTGGAGATTCCCGTCGTTACCGGAGACGGCAAGTATCCGTTGCAGATCGCATCCGCCGGCGTTGATTGGGCTAAGGAGAATCTGCGTGACGTAGTCCTCATCGACACGGCTGGACGCCTGCACATTGATGAGGCGATGATGGGCGAGCTGAAACAGATCAAGAGCGCCGTCGACCCGGACGAGATCCTGTTTGTCGCCGATGCGATGACCGGACAGGAAGCCGTAAACATCGCACGCACGTTCAATGAAGAGATCGCATTCTCCGGTG
>JAGGXO010000117.1 GCA_021163015.1 Candidatus Bipolaricaulota bacterium | reverse complement strand
TCCCCTCCGAGGTGAACTGTGGAGCGAGGATGATATCCTCCGAGCGGAAGAGCCTCACAGGTTGGGAATCCGACTGTACTTCGGAAATCAACACGTTCCACGCGATCGGCTGTCCAAGCTCATCCTGTTCCGTCTCGATGAACAGGATCTTGCTCCCATCCGCCGACCAATCGAGGACTCCACTATCACCATTAGAAGACACACCATTGCGATGCACGACCCCTCCATCGCGCAACAGAGCGAGGTGACAATCCCCCTCAGGAAGCATCATGTAGGCTCCGTCATCGCCGATGAACAGGGCAATAGTACCATCAGGACCGACGAGCGGTTGATTGAAGATGAATCCACAGCCCGATAGAAGAAGACCAACTACCACCAACATCAATAGGTATCGAGTTTTCATGCATTCATGATAGATGGAGTAGATTGTTTCGTCAATTTCCCCTCTTCATGAGAAGGCCGTACGCAGCATCACTCCCCGCCCTGTTCGCCCTTTCCAGGTTCTGCTCTCCAAGATACGAAACAATAAACCCGGCAGCGAAGGCATCCCCAGCCCCTGTTGGATCGACACCGTCGATTCCTGCCACGTGCTGGACGGAACGTATCTTTCCATCCCAAGCGATGGAGCCGTCACGCCCCATGGTGAGGGCCCCCACGGGAAATCGCACAGACAGCGAATCGACGATCTCCTCCGGGGCATCCTCATCTGTCATCTTCCTCCCCTCCTCTAAGTTGGGAAAGACAATCCCTGCCGCGCTGATCTCGGCCAAGAAAGCCTGTACACCGTAGGATGATATCAGGTTCGCCGGCGGAGGATCGATCGATATACTCATCTTATGCAACTTAGCAATGCTGATCGCACGTTTCGCCGCCGCACGCTGTACCTCGCTCAAGAATGTGTACCCGGATAGATGGAGGTGATCGGCGCCGGCAAACCAGTCTTCGTCAATCAAAGAAGGATCGATCATGTCGTTTGCTCCCCGAGAGCAGAGCATTGTCTTCCCTCGATTACTCTTGAGAGAGACGATCGTTCCAGTTTGCACAATGGTACGCTGCAGGTGATGCATCACACCGTCCCTATTGAGCGATTCGACAAGGATATCGCCCACGAGATCGTCCCCCACGCAGCCGATGAACTCCACAACCGCGCCGGCACGGGCAGCGGCACGAGCGAAGTTAGCCGCGGAACCACCCGGTTCTACAACAACCCTCGTCCTTACCTCGCCATCAACGGGGAGCGATGAGGGAACGCTCGCCAGCACGTCCAGGTTGATGTCTCCAAGGACGAGAATGCGGCTCATCCTTCGCTTCGCAGTTCGGCGACCGCATTGGCCATGGCACGGACTTGATCAGGATCGATTGAGGCATCGACCCTTCCCCCCTCCTTGAGGACCGTCCCCACGATGAATCCATCCGCCGCGTGATAGGTGGAGAGGTTATCGATCCGAACACCGCTTCCTACAAAGACAGGAAGATTCGTCATCTGCTTCACCTTGGCCAGGTTCTCCGGAGGCGTACGTTTTCCCGTTCCGATCCCGGACACGATCAACCCATCGGGTCGATTGCGGTCGGCATCGAGCGCTGCTTCTTCGATCGTCGTTAGGTGAGCGGCGTGCTTCACGTGCACGTCGGCGAGGATCTTTACATCACACTTGAGGCGCTTGCGCAAATCCAGAAGCTCGCGTGCGTTCCCTTCGATCGTCCCCTGATCGGTGAACGCCACACCGCAAAAGACGTTCACGCGCACAAACGCAGCCCCAGTTGCCGCCGCAATAGCAAGCGCAGCTATACCGTCGTTACGCAGCACGTTCACCCCCACCGGCACCTTCGCCACGCGGACGATATCGCTCACGACGACCGTCATCGCGGACACCGTCTCCTTCGGCGCGTATTTGGCAAACGGCGCATCACCGAAGTTCTCCACGATCACTCCGTCCACCCCGCCTGACTCGAGCACGTCGAGATCGCGACGAGCTTTCTCCATGATCATCCCCATGCCTTCTCCGGTGTAGCCGTAGCTTCCGGGAAGCGGAGGGAGGTGGATCATGCCAACGAGCGGTTTCTCACATAGAAATGGTTTCATAACCTGAAACTATACATTTGCGCGTTGTAGACAAGCAAGGCCAAGAGTGGACATTGGACAGAGCGGCGGGCGTGACATAGAATTGCGGAGCTATGAAAACAGTCGATCTAATCAGAAAGAAGCGCGACGGAGACAAACTGAGCCGCGAGGAGATTCAATTCCTCATCGATGGGTACGTAGGTGGAGAGATTCCTGACTATCAGGTCTCAGCTCTACTGATGGCAATCTACTTCAAGAACATGGATGACCAGGAGACGGCAATCCTCACCGATGTGATGGCCCACTCTGGAACGATGCTCGATCTGTCCAAGATGAGCGGTTTCCCTGTAGATAAACACTCCACCGGAGGAGTGGGGGATACAACATCCCTCGTTCTCATCCCGCTTCTCGCCTCTGCTGGACTGACCGTGGCCAAGCTCTCCGGAAGATCCTTGGGGCACACCGGCGGGACGATAGACAAATTGGAATCGATCCCTGGATTCCGTACCGACCTGTCGCGCGAGGAATTCCTCGATCTGGTCGAGCGCACTGGCCTCGCCCTGGCCGACCACACCGCGGACATGGTCCCCGCAGACCAGCTCCTGTACGAGTTGCGCGACGTCACCTCGACCGTCGATTCCCTCCCGTTGATCGTTTCGTCGATCATGTCCAAGAAGATCGCTGGCGGCGCGCGCGGGATCGTTATTGACGTCAAGACCGGATCAGGAGCGTTCCTCAAGAAGTTGGAAGACTCCCGCCATCTGGCGCAGGCACTTGTGGCAATCGGTGTACACCTCGGCAGGAAGATCTCAGCGTTGATCACCGACATGTCGCAGCCCCTGGGAAGGATGGTCGGCAATGCTCTTGAGGTACGCGAGGCAATCGCTACTCTCAAAGGAAATGGTCCGAAGGATCTAGAGGATCTCTGCTGCGCGCTTGGCGCAGAGCTCGTCCTATTTTCGGGAGAGATCAGCGATCACTCTCAGGCTGTTGAGCACCTGTGCAAGCTACTGCACGATGGCTCCGCGCTGAAGAAGTTCGTACAGATGGTGAAGAATCAGGGCGGGAACCCCGACGTCGTAGACGACCTGAACCTCCTGCCGACCGCGAGCCAGCAGGTTGAGGTTCAAGCACCACGCAGCGGTGTAGTGACCAAACTCGACGCGCTGTCGATCGGGCGGACGGCGAATCTGCTCGGCGCCGGGCGATTCACCAAGGATGACGTAATCGATCCAGCGGTGGGAATAGAGGTCGTGCGCAAGGTCGGCGAGCCTGTAAGTAAAGGAGAACCCCTTGCTATCCTGCACGTAAACAACGAGACAAACCTGGAGCAAGCAAAGCAGATGGTCGTCCAGGCATACACAATTAGTGACAAGGCTGTTAACACTCCGCAGCTCATCGTCGAGCGCGTCACGGGAGACTAGAGCGATAATCGTCAATCTCCAGATTATTTGAGTGTTACAGCGAGAACGCCTCCGGTAGCAGATCGCGAATTGTCGTACGCACAAACTTCCCACCCGGGTTTCCCATCAGGATCTCGATATCTGGCGCGTGTTCATAAATCACCTGGCGGCATGCCCCGCAGGGCTGACAGTGGTTGCCCTTGCACGTTACCGCGAGCTTGACAAAGTCGTGGTGTCCCTCGGAGACGGCCTTGAATATCGCGGTACGTTCGGCACAGATGGAAAGGCCGTTCACCGCGTTCTCCACGTTAACTCCGGTGAATACCGTGCCATCAGAGCACAGAAGCGCCGCGCCCACTGGGAAGTTCGAGTATGGGCAATATGCGTTTGCTCGCACGTCGTTTGCTATCTGCAGCAGTACCTTATCATCGATCAAAAGCGGATCACCAATCCTATTTTTCCTGATACATTCCCACTTGTTATTCCCCACCAGCCGCTCTCTTCGCTAAGTGGCACGAGGTATGATCCCTGCACAAATAGGCGAAGGAACGGTGGACCGAGCTCGATCTGTCCACTGA
>JAGGXO010000173.1 GCA_021163015.1 Candidatus Bipolaricaulota bacterium | reverse complement strand
CAATATCGAAGATCTTGAGGACGAAGACCACCATGGTGGTGGTGACCACAGCCACGGTCCGTTTCATGAGAGGAAGGATCACCCGCCAGAAGACCTGCCACTCGTTTGCTCCGTCGATTCGTGCTGCTTCGAGCAATTCTTTAGGAATGTTCTTGTACGCTGCGGAGAGGATAACCATGCAGAATCCAGTCCAGATCCATATCCCAACAATGATCAAACACAGGTTGTTGATCCAAGGTCTTTCGATCAGCCATCCGAGGGGTTCTCCCCCAAGCGCAGTGACAATTGCGTTGAGAATGCCAACCTGTTGAGCCCCGGCAGGCCTAAAAGCATAAACAAACTTCCAGATTACACTTGCGCCGACCATGGAGATCGCCATCGGGATGAAGATGATCGATTTGACGATCTTCTCGTAGCGGACACGATCGAGGAGGACGGCGAAGATGAGGCCGAAGGAGACGGTGAACGTCGTAAGGATGACGACCCACAGAGCGTTATTACGAAAGGCAGTGAGCATGTTCTTATCGGTGAAAAAGTGCTGGTAGTTCTGAAACCCAACGAACCCCTCTGCCCGCGCGCTGTACGGCCTTCCAAAGAAGGATAGGACCGTCGTGTGGATCGAGGGATAGACAAGGAAAAAGGTGACCAAAAGAAGCGCGGGAGCGATGAATAACCAGGGCTGCAGCCGTCCGGTGCGCAAGAGCGAAGCCTCCTTGTGTTTCTAAAGAAGCCGCCTGAGGACACAGTGAAGTGCCCCCAGACGGGTGATTGTCTCTTGTTTACGCTCTAGTAAGCGTCGAGTGCACTTGCCTCGATCGACTCAAGAACGGTTTCCAGCGGGATTCCACTCACGTAGTCGAGAACGCCAGTCCAGAAGGTGCCGGCACCGACTGCGGCTGGCATCAAGTCCGAACCGTCGAAACGGAAGGTCTCGGCATTAGCGAGCATTTCAGCAGCCTTGGCGCTGATCGGATCCGGATAGATGGATGGATCGACAGTCGTGTTGATTGCCAGTTTGCCTAAGGCAGCGCACCAGATCTCCTGTGCCTTAGCCGAAGCCAAGTACGTGAGGAGTGCTCGGGTTTCAGGCGTATCGTTGAACGCACTGACCAGATCTCCTGCACCGAGAAGTGGGTTCCCGAAAATGGGCGAGATTGCCGGGAATGGGAAGACGTCGTAGTCCTCACCAGCCACGAGGCCGGGATTCGCATCCTTAATGAACGATTGGATGAAAGTCGCCTGACGGTGCATGTATGCTTCCGGTGGATTGGTGAATAGGGCGTTTGGCGAATCGCCGAAGAAGATTGTCAGCGCTCCGGTTGCTCCACCATAGATGTAACCTGGCGCGTTTACGATCTGTCCGAAGTATTCAAACGCTTTCTTCACACGCGGATCGGTCCAAGAGATCTCATGGGCGACCCACTTGTCGTAAACGTCCGGCCCAGCGGTACGGAGCATGATATCCTCTATCCAGTCCGTGCCAACCCAGCCGCTCGCAGCACCAGATTCCATTCCTAGTGCCCACGGCGTTCCCCCGTCAGCGACGATCTTGTTGCACAGGTCAATCAGTGCAGGCCAGCTCGTCGGCACTTCATAACCCCTTGCCGCAAAGGCTTTCGGGTTGTACCAGACCAAGCTCTTCAAGTCGGCGGAGATGAATACTCCGTAGGCTTTGCCGTCAACACTGGCCAGATCAACAAATGCCTTGGGGGATTCTGAGAGGTCAACTATCCCATTCAACGCGACAAGCGCTCCCTGATCGGCGAACTCCTTCATCTGTCCCGGATTTGGCATTCCCGCCATATCCGGTGGATTTCCGGCGGCCAGTCGTGTCACGAGCACAGCCGGCAAATCTCGACCCACGCTCTCCACGACCACATCGATTCCAGTATCCTGCTCAAACGGAGCTAGCGCCTTCTCGAACGCTTCCAGCTCAGCTCCGCTCCAGAGTACGGCGACAGTCACTTTCTGCTGGGAAACCCCCAGCAGACCAACAACACTAATAAGTGAAACTACTAACAAGAAAGTTACCACACGTTTTGACATCTCTAAGCCTCCTTATGCTGATTACAATACTGCTTCCGGCAAGAATATGGGTTCCACCTGCTGTCAAGCGTCGACTATCACCTCCTTTCGTCCTAGGATGGAGAGACAACTAGCTTCCTTATCAACTCGGCAGATCGACTGAACAGTCTCTGTAGCACGAACAATGCGCCTCCCTTAGCGCAACTGAAGGATTGATCCTGCGCCTGGCACACCTTGATCTCCCAGTCAAACTCACTACTAAGCTCGGTATTGAGTTGAGCAGCTATCTGGTTGATGAATTCCTCTTCCGCTGAGTGAAGGATCTTCGCGTTAATGACAAGTCGATTTGGATCAAAAAGCCTCACCATCTGCTTTATTGGTCCGATGAGCGAAGAAGATATGAGAGAGGCGAGTTCTTCAGCTGCTTGTGCTGATACTGCGGCCTCTTGGCTTCGTTGTTCCATATCGTCGACTTCCACATAGGCATGTTGTAGGGAAGAGGCATTCCCGCACCCGCCATGGAAGACCTCCCCATTAAGGAGAGTGCTCCCTCCCATGCGGACATCATTTCTTACTCCTTTCCTCAGGGCGATGTAGCTCATCACCTTATCCTGATAACCCATCAAGTGATTCTCCGATAGAGCCATGAAATTTACATCATTATCAATAAAGACAGGGATATGTAATTGCTCTTCGAGCATCGATTGTACAAGCACATGCCTCCATTGGGGCAGGTTCTGGCCAGAAATGGTGATCGTGTTTCCCTTAAGGAATGCGGGGATTCCCAAGCCCATGCCGATGACTTGGTTAAGTCCCTTTCCTGCATTACGT
>JAGGXO010000149.1 GCA_021163015.1 Candidatus Bipolaricaulota bacterium | reverse complement strand
CTATAGTACGGCTTGATGGTCGGCTTCAAACGTTCTGCCTCGATTTAATTTGCAGTACGGGGGTGAGTATATATGGCAGATCGAGAGATCGGTACCGTCAAGTGGTTCAATGACAGTAAGGGTTATGGCTTCATCGAGCGTGAGCAGGGTGAGGACATTTTCGTGCATTTCCGAGCAATTCGCGGTGAAGGTTACCGTACGCTGGAAGATGGACAGAAAGTAGAGTTTACGGTTGTTAGCAGCGACAAAGGTCCACAGGCGCAGGACGTCGCGGTCGTTTAGTACCAGCAAATAACTTCACTTAACATAATGCGGCGCACTTAATGTGTGCCGCATTTTTCTTTTCTGCAAAGAGCATTCTTTCGTAGCGCTGCAGCTCATCTGCGACGTTCTCCCAAGACGCTCTTCTCACATTTGCTTGTTATGCTGGCTCAAGATCGAAAGAAGAGCCAACAAGATCTCACCACGAAGAGCACGAAGAGCACGAAGAAGGACATTCAATAAACTCAAATCAAGTACAGAGCAGTGCAAACTTCGAATGTGCATCAATATCCCTGATGGCTTGCGAGGAATCATACGTTCTACCGCATGTTATCTTCGTGCTCTTCGTGTCCTTCGTGGTGCAAGAAGCCGCTTGCGTTTTTCTCGTGAGACTGCCCCATTGGTTCCGCGTTCGCCATTCCGAGATCCGCGCTCTGGAGCATTCAGAGTTTACTTTTTCTCTTCCCGACGAGCAGCGACAATCTCTTCTGCCAATGCGTAGGGGACGGCTTCGTAGTGCTCGAAGTGCATGGTGAAGTTTCCCCGCCCACTTGTGATATTCCGCAGTTCGGACGCGTATCCGAACATCTCGGAGAGAGGCACATGTGCGTTCATTATGGCGGCATTTGCCTTCGTGTCCATAGAGATGATCTTCCCTCGCTTGCTAGCGAGGCTTCCCGTCACGGCACCGGTGTAGGTCTCGGGGGCTGTCACTTCGACGCTCATCGTAGGCTCAAGAAGCGACATGCCGGCCTTCTTACACGCCTCGCGGAAACCCATCAGCCCACAAATACGGAACGCCGCTTCCGATGAATCCACCTCATGCATCGAGCCATCGTAGACAACCACCTTGAGATCGACCATCGGGAAGCCCGCATACGGACCTTCGCCCATAGCATCGAGTATTCCTTTCTCAATCGCCCGCAGATATTCACGGCTAATCTTGCCGCCCTTGATCTCATCCTCAAACTGGAAGCCCGCTCCAGGTTTGTTCGGCTGAATGCGAAAGACCATGTGCGCATACTGCCCGCGACCACCCGTCTGCTTGACATGACGGTACACGTGATCGACGGCACTTAGGATCGTCTCCCGATACGCTACCTGTGGCTTGCCTGAGTTCACAGCAACGTTGAACTCGCGCCGCAGACGATCGAGGATGATCTCCAGGTGCAACTCACCCATCCCTGAGATGACAACCTCTCCGGTCTCATCGTCCGAGCGCACGGTGAATGTCGGGTCCTCTTCGGCCAAGCGAGCGAGCGCTTTAGCCAACTTGTCGCGATCCTCCCGTGTCTGCGCCTCTACCGCTACACCGATGACCGGTGCGGGGAACTCTATTGCCTCCAGAACGATCGGATGTTCCACGCTGCAGATCGTATCGCCCGTGCGCGTATCAGCCAGACCAACAACCGCCGCGACATCGCCCGTACGCAGATCCTCCACCGCCTGGCGATGGTTGGCGTGCATCTCAAACAGCCGCCCCACGCGCTGCTTCTTATCACGGGTGGAGTTGAGAACCGTCTCTCCCACTCGCATGATCCCAGAATAGACTCGCACGTAGGTGAGCTTTCCCATGTGCTTGTCCGCCTGCACCTTGAATGCCAGCGCGGCTAGCGGCGCATCGTCGCTCGCCTCGCGCACGATCTTATCGTTTTCCTTCTTGCACGCACCGATTATCGCCGGTAGATCGATCGGAGATGGGAGGTAATCAACGATCGCATCAAGAAGTCGCCGCACACCCTTGTTCTTGAAGGCAGCCCCGCAGAGAACAGGGATGAACCTCCCCTCGATCGTTGCCTTTCGGATTGCCTGCACAATCTCTTCTCGCTGTGGAGCTTCCTCGTTGAGGAACTTCTCCATCAGAGCGTCGTTCTGCTCGCTAATCCGCTCCACCATCAGATCACGCGCCTCCTGGGCACGTGCGATCATTTCCTGCGGGATCTCCTCCTCACGTATCACCGCTCCCGTGGGAGCATCGTCGTAGTAGATGGCTTTCATGTCGACAAGATCGATGACCCCTTTGAACTCGGCCTCCGCTCCGATGGGGATCACAACCGGAACAGCGTTAGCACCAAGCTCGCGACGAATCTCCTCAACCACTTCCTCGAAGTTCGCGCCGACACGATCCATTTTGTTGATAAACGCAATGCGTGGCACGCGGTACTTCTCCGCCTGTCGCCAGACAGTCTCTGACTGCGGCTGCACACCGCTGGCGGCACAGAACAACGTGACAGCACCGTCGAGCACGCGCAGGCTTCTCTCCACCTCGGCCGTAAAATCAACATGCCCCGGCGTATCGATGATATTGATCCGATGCTCCTTCCAGACAGCAGTCGTTGCGGCAGAGGTGATCGTGATCCCTCGCTCCTGTTCCTGCACCATCCAATCCATCGTCGCTTCGCCGTCGTGCACTTCACCGATCTTGTAGTTCTTACCGGTGAAAAACAGAATTCGCTCCGTCACCGTGGTCTTGCCCGCATCGATGTGCGCCATCACGCCTATATTCCGCACCTTATCAATACTGAATGTCTCCGCCATCATCCCTCCGTAGTATCTTGCAAATCCCTTCACACTATAACACACAAAGACAGCCAAAAGGCAGCTGCCATGCATCAATACATTATCTTGACCTCGCTGGAAACAGGGAAATTCGAGTGAACTGCTGACTGCCAGGTATAAAAATATAAGTTTATCCGATGCAGAGCGCTGTGCAAGCACGAATACGAAGGATAAGGCCGTTCTTCGTTTCCCTTTCGCTCCGCATTGTGTTATAAATGCGGGAAAGACAAGATGAAGGGATGTGGCGAAACTGAAAGCTGGACGGCTGCACGAATACCTCAAGACACTGTTTGCTGTTCTT
>JAGGXO010000179.1 GCA_021163015.1 Candidatus Bipolaricaulota bacterium | reverse complement strand
TCAATCCGGAGGTAGCGCACGAGCATATGACTGGTCTCAACTACATGCACGCCATCGCTCAAGCGTGGGATGCGGGGAAGTTGTTCCACCTTGACCTAAACGATCAAAACGGAGCGCGCTACGACCAAGATCTCCGCTTCGGCAGCCATTCCATCAAGCAGGCGTTCTTCCTCGTCAAGTTCCTGGAGGATGTGGGATACGAGGGATCGCGCCACTTCGACGCACACGCCTACCGAACGGCCGATTTGAACGACGTCAAGGCGTTCGCGCGCGGGTGCATCCGCACATACCTGATCCTCAAGGAGAAGGCCGAGCAGTTCAACGAAGACGCTCGTATCCAGGAGCTTGTCGCCCAGATTCGTGAGGCGGGTGACCCGATGTCGGTCTACCTCGGAGAGTACTCACCTGAAAAGGCCAGACAATTGAAAGCCCATCCGTTTGATCGGGTCGCTTTGGGAAAGAAGGGTCTTCCCTACGAAGAGCTCGATCAATTGCTCATTGAACTTCTCCTTGGAGTGCGCTAGTCAAGATGCAGCACCTAGTCGGAATCGACATCTCCACCACCGCGGTGAAGGCTATCCTGATCGACAGTCGCGGCGGGGTGGTCGGCTCAGCATCGACCCCAGTAAACCTCGCCATCCCGCGGCCTGGGTGGAGTGAGCAGGATCCAGCCGACTGGTGGGACGCGACCGTTGCCAGCATCCGCGCCCTCCTCGACCGATTGAGTCTCTTACCGAAGAGCATCGTATCCTTAGGGTTAACGGGGCAGATGCACGGAGCGATCTTCCTCGACGCACTCGGTGACATAATCCGTCCGGCGATCTTGTGGAACGACGCGCGTAGCGCCGCGCAGTGTGCTGAGATAACAGATTTGATCGGCGAGGATCGCCTGCGTGAGATCACAGGGAATCCGGCGCTAGTCGGGTTCCAGGCCCCGAAGATCCTCTGGCTTAGGGAACATGAACCGGAAAACTTCTCCAAGGTGCGGCATATCCTCCTGCCCAAGGACTACATCCGCTACCGCCTGAGCGGGGAATTTGCGACCGATACATCTGATGCCGCCGGGACACTCCTCCTCGACCTTGCGCAGCGTGACTGGTCGGATGAGATCCTCTCAAAGCTATCGATCCCACGGGAGTGGCTCCCTGATGTCCACGAGGGGCCAGATGTAACTGGCCACGTGACAGTAGAGGCGTCCCAGCTGACAGGTCTTCCAGCAGGGACACCGGTCGTCGCTGGTGCAGGGGACAACGCAGCAGCAGCCATCGGCTCCGGTGTTGTGCAGGAAGGAACGGGCCTTCTATCGCTCGGCACATCGGGGGTCATCTTTGTTCCCACCAATACACCGCGCATCGATCCAACCGGCGCGTTGCACGCCTTCTGTCATGCGATTCCTGGGGCGTATCACCTGATGGGAGTAATCCTCTCTGCTGGAGGGAGCCTCCACTGGGCCCGAGATGTCATATCTGGCCATGGACCCAATCGAGCAGAACTCGACGACTACGATACGTTCATCGAGTTAGCAACACACATCGTTCCCGGAGCAGACGGGCTATTCTTCCTCCCCTACCTAGCTGGCGAACGCACTCCACACATGGACCCCACAGCTCGTGGAGCGTGGATCGGCCTCAGCCTCGCTCATCGACGTGAGCACATGATACGAGCGGTACTAGAGGGGGTGGCCTTCGCCCTGCGGGACGCGTGGGAGCGAATGAAGATGCTCGGAATGGCACCGCCCATGCTTCGTATCGTTGGTGGAGGGGTGAAGAGTGCTGCCTGGCGCGAGATTATCGCCGCAGTACTGGATGTTCCCTTGCAGCGTCTTGCCATGGATGAGGGCGCAGCATTCGGCGCCGCCATCCTTGCCGGTGTAGGAGCGGGGACTTATCAAGATGCAAAAGAGGCCGTAGCGCAGACCGTGAGGCTGTTGGGCGATCAGGAAGAACCTGTGCGGGAGTTGGTTGAGGAGTACGAGATACTCTACTGCAAGTACGCATCGCTCTACCCAGCGCTCAAGAGTAGCGGCGTGTGGGAAGGCGCATGGCCTGTGGGGAGAGTCCGCAGTGTGTCGCATCGCAGGAGCAAGTAAGGCAGGGATAGGCAAGTACAAGATCACGCTCCCTGTTCTGATGCTGTTGAGGATCAATGCTAGCAAGAATGAAGGATTACCGGTCTGTGCAAAGGAGGGGAAAATATGGATGGGCTCAAGATTCACGTGGTGGGGCTGGGAAAGAAGAACATGAGTGAAGGATGGCCACACCACAACTTCGATGTCGCCAGCGCCATGGAGACATACAGAAGTGAGCTGGATACGATCGGGAATACCAGCCACATAGAGTTTTCCGGCTATGACATACCGCAGACCGAAGGGGAGCTGATGCAAGTGCTGGATGCGCTTGAGAAGGAAAAAGCGGATGGCATTCTGGCGATAAGCCTAACCGCCGAGTTCTCTTCTCTTGGACCGTCCATTTTCAAGATAGCCGACTCCGGCCTTCCAGTGATCGCCTACACCAAGCCATTCAGCACGTATTGGGACGGGAGCG
>JAGGXO010000015.1 GCA_021163015.1 Candidatus Bipolaricaulota bacterium | reverse complement strand
TCGTAGGTAAGCGTGATGTAACCGTACTCGTACGGGACGAACCCATTCAGCCCTTCGGCCATGAGATCTGCAGGAACACTCGCCATATTCGGCACATCCTCCGTGGTCAACGGCATGAATAAGTCGTAGTTGGCGATCCGGGGCACGTCGTTTAACTCCGCCATGAACAGATCAGCGTTCGTGCCTCCAGCATCACGCTCTGCAATGAGGCGAGACAACGTCGCCTTCCCTCCGCCAGCCGTCACGTACTCCACATCGCAATCGTACTTCTCAGAAAAGGCTTCCTTGAGCGCTGCTGCGGGCCCCCAAGAGACGAACGAATCATAGGTGTAGACAACGATCTTCTCACGTGCTGCCAGTAGAGGGGAGACGCAAATCATCAAGATTACCATCAACCAGACTGCCTTCTTCATCTTTCTCATCTCCTTCTAGTGTTCGTAGCCACGATCGGGGAGCTGTTCATTGTTGAGGAGAGTTCCCTGCTTGCGCACCTTTCCGATGACCGTAAACCGCACACTGGGGTCAATCTGCGCGATGAGACCTGCTGGAGCGGTGAACAGAAGTTCGTAGTCCTCGCCGGTGAACAGAACGGCATCCTGCAGCGTCTCTCCAGCAACCTGTGAGGTGAGCACAGGAGTAATCGGCAGATGCTCCCACTCGATGTGAACGCCGACCCCGCTCTGCGTGGCAAGGAGATGTAGAGAGTGGGCCAGGCCGTCTGAGATATCGATCATGCTTGTCGCTAAATCAGCGAGTTTCATCCCCCAGGCGACGCGTGGCGGAAAGCAGAACAACTCATTGGCTGCCTCTATCTCTCCGGTAGAGAAGAGGCTGAGTCCTGCTGCCGTGCGTCCCAGTTCGCCGGTGACGCAGATCAGGTCGCCGATCCTTGCACCATCGCGACGTACGGGGTGTTCCGTCTCGCCCAGGGCGGTGCTGACAAGAGTCAACTCGTGCTGGCGATCAGTGTCCCCTCCGACAAGCTGTACGCCGGCCTGTTTGCAGCAAGAGAGCGCTCCATCGAGGACACCGCTGATCAGTCCTTCATCAAGATCAGGATCGGCGAGGGCAAGGAGAACGGCCAGTGGCCGCGCGCCCATCGCCGCAAGATCGGAGAGAGAAACAGCTATGCTTCGCCAGCCGATCGTACGCGCAGTCGTACCGACGGGAAAGTCGCTCTCCCGATGGAGCATGTCGGTTGTCAGGATCAGATTCGTACCTCGGAACGGTAGGATCGCGGCATCATCTCCGGAAGCCGCAACGCGCGTATTGATCAATCGTAGAACATCTGTCTCACGCATGATGACGACCCGTAAACTTGCTGGATCGCGCGGGAAGTAATCTCCCTACGCTGGCATTACCCAGATCAGGTTCCAAGGGTCGAGGTCACACCTCCCCGGGGTAAATCCCCTTGAGGTCGAGCCTCCTCTCAGCCCGTAAATCGAGCTCCCCTAATAGCTAGTTTGCGACATCCGTCGCTTGTGACAAATATACTTCGGTGTCCTGCAACAGTCAAGAGCAAACACTTAGTAGGCCGCTCAAGAATCGGGGATTGAGTGATCTAGCAATTCGATCACTCAATCCCCTCTATTCTCAATCATCCGCTTGTTATGCTGGGATGAAGTTTGTCTTGTCGTCGATGCTCGCCACGGTGTGGGCGATCAGTTTGACGATGTTCTCCAGGTCACCCAGATGGACGACTTCACACGGCGAGTGCATATACCGGTTGGGAATGGAGATTAGCCCGGTGGCAACCCCAGCGCGGGTGAGTTGGATCGCGTTAGCATCCGTTCCAGTCCCGCGTGGCGCCCCCTCGATCTGATAAGGGATCTTCTCCTTCTTGGCTGTGTCGACGAGAAGCTGGAACAGCTTGGGATTGATATTCGGGCCGCGCGCAATCATCGGGCCCTTGCCCATGGACATATCGCCCACCTTTTTCTTCTCGTTCCCCATTCCAGGTGTATCGGTGGCAAAGCCGACATCGACGGCGATCCCCACTTGCGGGTCGATGCCAAATGCGCTTGTGTGCGCACCGCGCAATCCAATCTCTTCTTGCACCGTGCCTACAGCGTAGATCGCCGCCTTTGGGTTCATCTTGGACGCCAGCCGAGCCGCCTCCAAGACGACAAAGGCTCCAACGCGATCGTCGAACGCACGCGCTGCCGCCAAATCGTTCAACAGCAGAGCGAAGCCATAATCGAGCACTGCTGGATCACCTATGGCGACGTGCTTCTCCGCATCCTTCTTGTCCTTGGCACCGATATCAATCCACAGCCCGTCGAACTTGACCACCTTCTTGCGTTCGTCAGCCTCCAGCAGATGAATCGGCTTTCTTCCGACTACACCGATTATGATGCCTTTCTTTCCACGAATGCGCACGCGCTGTCCGGGCAATACTTGCGGATCCCATCCGCCGATCGGAGTGAACGACAGGAACCCCTTGTCGTCGATGTAGGTGATCATCAACCCTATTTCATCCATGTGCCCAGCGAGCATTATGCGCGGGCTTCCACCCTCGTTAAGCACCGCGTAAGCGTTGCCGTTAACATCGGCCCAAGTACGATCGGCGAACTTGTCCGCCTCGGCCCGCCAGATACGAGAAATCTCCTCTTCAAATCCAGACGGGCTGATTGTGTCGACACACGCGCGCAAGAACTCGACTCTACCTTTATCCATCACGCCTCCTTCTTTCACGATGCTAACAGTCTACACGGCAGCAAGGCAAGTGTCGAGTGATGTCTTATTGTCGATCGGACGGCATCTGAATGTGGTGCCATCAGATGCTCCGCAAATTGGGTTGTCGTGGCTGAATGAGTCATCTGATTTGGCTCAGCGGGCAATGCGCAGACTTCCTCCATCGAGGATGCGCTCTACCTCGTCCCGTGTTGCCCATACAAGGTCGCCAGGGTTCGTTTGCTTCAGCGCTGAGATAGCTACTCCATAGCGCACCCCTGTTTCCGGCCCATCTTTCACGTAACCGTACAAGAACCCGCCAGCAAAGGAGTCGCCCGCTCCTACGCGGTCCACGATTTCGATCTCAAACTCTGGTCCACGATGGATCTCTCCATCGGCGTAGACGATTGCTGTCCAGTTGTTCTTCCATACCGACGGTGTCTCTCGTAGCGTGATTGCCACCGCTTCCAACGAAAACTGCCTGGCAAGGGTGCGCGCAACCTCTTCGTAGGTATCTTCTTCGATCCCGAACACGCGTTTGGTATCCTCTTCAGTAGTGATGAGGATGTCAGTATCCGCCATCAGCTTCGTCATTACCTCGCGTGCACGCTCCTGCGACCACAGGCGTGCGCGGTAGTTGAGGTCGATCGATACCTTGAGCCCCAGCTTTTTAGCCGTGGCTACGGCCTCGATCGTCGCCTTTGTGGCTGAGTCCGAGAGTGCGGGAGTGATTCCCGATGTGTGGAAGAGCTTTGCACCGTGGAACAC
>JAGGXO010000178.1 GCA_021163015.1 Candidatus Bipolaricaulota bacterium | reverse complement strand
TGCTGGAAGGGTACGGCCTCACCGAGACATCCCCCGTTGTCTGTTTTTGCGACCCGTTCTCACACAAGGCTGGATCGGTCGGTGCTCCGATACCGGGGGCTGAGGCGAAGCTCATCGATGTGCGAGCTGATGGGGTAGGCGAGCTGCTCATCCGTGGTCCGATCGTAATGCAGGGGTACTATGAGAACCACGGAGCAACACAGGAAGTGATCGACGAAGATGGGTGGTTCCACACCGGCGACTTGGCTCTGATCGACAACGACGGAGAGATCTACCTTAAGGGGCGTGCCAAGCATGTGATCGTTCTGGAGAGCGGAAAGAATGTATATCCCGAAGAGGTGGAGTGGGAGCTTTCACGCATTCCATACGTCGAGGAGGTCCTCGTTCGTGGGGGCGAGCTGAACGGGCAGGAGGTAGTGCAGGCGGTGATCTACCCGAACAAGGAGGCTCTCGCAAAGGACGGACACTCGCAAGATCCCTTGCGGACCATCTGGGATGCGATCAAGGTGCGCCAAGGGAGGCTTGCTCCGCACAAGCGTATCCGCCGCAAGGAGGATGTCATTCTTGTCGATGAACCGTTTCCAAAGACGAGCACGATGGACATCAAGCGCCACCTATACAAGGGAGGGAACCATGTATCCGACGCTTAACGAGTTGTTCAACAAGGCTGTTGCTGCACATGGCGATAAAATCGCGCTGCGTATGTTGATCCCCAAGGAAAGGAAACGGGGCCGTGGAATTCGGCTTGTCCTAAACGAGATCTCCTACTCCCGGCTGGGAGAGATGGTCGGCCGCTTGGCGACGGCTCTCGATGAGCTGGGAGTCAAGAAGGGAGATAAGGTAGCTCTCATCTCCAAGCCGCGCGCCGCTTGGGCAACAGCGTTCTTTGCGATACTCAGATGCGGAGCCACCGTCCTCCCGCTTGACCCTGAGCTGCAACAGGGTGAGATCGAGCGCATCCTCGCTGAGGCCGAAGTACGTTCTGCAATTGTCTCTGGATTGAAGGTCGATGACCTACAGCAGATACGCGAGAAACGGCTGCATGATATCTCCATAATCTCGATGGATCGTCCCGACAGCGATGACGTGTATTTCCTCGATAAGCTCGTCCTCGGGAAGAACGTATTCCCGGAAGCCGACGTGAACGCGGATGACATGGCAGTCTTGATGTACACCTCCGGGACGACGGGGAACGCCAAGGGAGCGATGCTCCTGCACCGCAACATTTCGTCAAATGCTCTCTCCGGGGTCAAGGTCGCTGACATCGCAGAGAGTGATAACTTCCTAACAATAGTACCGTGGTATCACATCTACGGACTCACCGTTTCACTCCTGGTGCCACTCTTTGCGGGATCAACGGCAACCTATGCCCCGGTCGACCGTAACTTGACAACAGTGATGACCAAGGCGCGACCAACTGTCCTTCTCGGAGTTCCCAAGCTGTACAACGTGCTGTATAGCAAGGTGATGACCTCGATCGAGGGCAGCCTGCTGAAAAGGACCATCTACAAGTTATCCCCCACGCTGATGGGAAAATTGGTAAGCAAGAAACTATTCGGAAAGAACTTCCGCTACTTCACCTCTGGCGGCGCACCGTTCAGCCGTGAAGTGGCAAACGGATTTCGCAGAATGGGGATTGGGGTCATGGAAGGCTATGGCCTCACTGAAACTGCTCCTGTGTTAGCGATGTGCGAGCGGTTCACCACGGAGCCGGGAATGGTCGCCTTTGAGAACGTGGAGCTGCGCATCGATAACCCTGATGCATCCGGGGTGGGAGAGATACTCGCGCGTGGCCCCAACATCATGGCAGGCTACTACAAAAACGAGGCAGCAACCGCAGAGGTTATCGACTCCGATGGTTGGTTCCACACCGGCGACCTCGGGCGGATGGAGGGCGATCGGCTTATCCTCTCCGGCCGAGCTAAGAACGTGATCGTACTTGAGACGGGTAAGAATGTGTACCCGGAAGAGGTAGAATGGGAGCTATCCACAATCATTGGCATCGAAGAGCTACTGGTTTATGAAGCCAATCGGCAAGGTGCGCCAGTGGTCGCTGTGAAGATCTACCCGAAGTGGTCTGATCTCAAGGAGAGGGGGATAGCAACTCCCGATCAAGCGCTCGACTACCTGTGGGAGGAGATCAAGAAGCACAACGAAAACCTCGCCCCGTTCAAGCGGATCAAGTACAGAGACGTGATCACACTCGTAGACGAACCATTCGAGAAGAGCGTGAAGATGGATATCAAGCGCTACAAGTACAGCAAGGCGTGATCCCGCCTAGCGTACGCCGAATCCGCTCTCGGGTTGTGGTTCTTCCCAACCGATATCCACGTTGTTTACTCGCGCCAGTGGTGGGCCGTTGTGCGCCCATGTGATGAGCGCCTGCACATCATCTACTCTCCCTTGGGCGATGATCTCTACCCGCCCATCGGGTAGATTACGCACCCATCCACGCAGGCCGAGCGAGCGCGCCTTATCCCGTGTGGATGCGCGGTACAGGACTCCTTGTACTCGTCCCGCGACTAATAAGTGTGCGCGAATAGTCTGAGTATCTAATCTCTCTTGCATGCTTTTCTTTAGAAAAACCCTCTTGTCAGTCGATACTTATTCCAGTATACTTAATCGGTGTGAAAGGAGGTGAACAAAGCAATATGGTCAACAGAGTGAATACCTTATCCATCTACATTCCTAAGAGTAAGATGGAAAAACATCCCGTGGATAGGCTCATGAAGCTTTCCCGCTCCAAGGAACGCTCCATCAATTATCTGGTTGTGGAAGCGATCATTCAGTACCTCGATCGCGAAGAGAAGAAAAAGAAATAGTTTCATCGAGGCACCTCTAGCCTGATTACGATTAGTCGCTTGCGGCTATTCCCTGTTTTTATGCCCACGGCGTCTCTTAATTTCGTTTAGCCACTCGCCCAGTCTCTTCTCTTCGCCCCGATCCGTTGGGCGATAGTAGCTTCTTCCCAGAAGCGATGGCGGCAAGCAATCCATCTGAGCAACTCCCTCTTCATAATCGTGTGCGTACTTGTAACCATCCCCGTAGGAGAGATCCTTCATCATTCTTGTGGGGGCATTGCGCAGGCGAAGGGGAACGGGCTCGATGGGAAGATTACGCACATCCTCACGCGCGGCATTTAGCCCAACGTAGAGGGCGTTGCTCTTCGGCGCGCAGGACAGGTAGACTGCGGCTTGTGCAAGAGCTAAGTCTCCCTCCGGCAAGCCGATCGCCTCCACCGCCTCCCGCGCCGCCAGTGCGACCTCTAGCCCCTGCGGATCGGCAAGGCCGATGTCCTCGCGGGCTATGCGGATCAACCGCCGTGCGATGTAGCGCGGGTCCTCCCCTCCCTCGATCATCCGCGCCAGCCAGTACAACGCGGCATCGGGGTCGGAGTTACGAATCGATTTGTGGAGCGCGGAGATCAGGTTGTAGTGTTCCTCACCAGCACGGTCGTAGT
>JAGGXO010000118.1 GCA_021163015.1 Candidatus Bipolaricaulota bacterium | reverse complement strand
CGCTAGATGAGAATCGGTGTACTCGGACTGCAGGGGGCAGTGCGCGAGCACGTGCGCAGTCTAGAGCGGCTCGGCGTCGACACGCTTGTCGTGAAGCGCGTTGAGGAGCTTCCTGAGATATCGGCGCTGGTCCTTCCGGGAGGAGAATCGACGGCGATCTCCCTCATCGGTGGAGAGCCTTTCCTGGAGCGGTTGCGCGATCTTGCAAAGGGCGGATTCCCGTTCTTTGGTACCTGTGCTGGGATGATCCTTCTCGCCAGCGAGATCGAGGGGCGGAGCGAGGCGTACGTAGGTGCGATCGACATAACTGTGGCACGCAATGCATCAGGCAGGCAGGTGCATAGCTTCGAGACGCTCCTTGAGGTGGAAGGGATCGGGGGGGATGTGCCGGCCGTGTTCATCCGTGCCCCGTATATCACGAGACTGGGGCAGGGCGTAAGTGCGCTCGCGAAGTACAATGGGCATGTGGTAATAGCGCGACAGGGGAATGTCCTTGTATCGAGCTTCCATCCGGAATTGACAGACGACTTGCGAATACATGAGTATTTCCTCAATATCGTGAAAAAGAGAAATCAGGAGGACATGAAATGAAGAAGGTAGCAATCAACGGGTTTGGCCGCATCGGACGAGCATTCTTTCGCATCGCCTTTGGGAAGGGTGATCTTGATATAGCGGCGATCAACGACCCGTTCATCTCGCCAGAGCAGGCTAGGTATCTGCTCATGTACGATTCCGTCTATCATCGTTACGATAACAAGGTAGAAATCAGAGAAGGTAATCTCGTCGTCGATGGCGTAAGCATTCCCTTGCTGAGTGAAAAGAATCCGAAGGATCTTCCGTGGGGAAAGATGGGAATCGATGTGGTGATCGAATCGACCGGGAAGTTCCTCACGCGGGAGAAGGCCTCGCTTCACCTCGAAGGAGGGGCGAAGAAGGTCCTGCTATCTGCGCCAGCAAAGGACAAGGACATCCCGCAGATCGTCTACGGCGTGAACAATGATGCCTACGATAAGAAGAAGGATCTGATCATCTCCGCTGCCTCCTGTACCACTAACTCGCTTGCTCCGGTGGCCTATGTCCTGGAGAAGGAGTTTGGGATCGTGCACGCTCTAATGTCCACCGTACATGGATACACTGCCGACCAGAAGATCGTCGACGCCCCGCACGGTAAGTTCACCCGCGGGCGCACGGCAGCGGCGAATATTGTTCCTACAACGACCGGTGCGGCGACAGCGACTACCAAAGTCATCCCTAGCCTCAATGGTAAGATGGATGGAATGGCCTTCCGCGTTCCGGTTCCCACGGGATCGGTGACTGATTTTACCGCCATTCTCAAGGTCGATGTCAGCCCTGCGGATATCGAGGAGAAGATGCGCAAGTATGCTGAAGGCGACCTAAAAGGGATCCTCGATGTGGCAAACGATCCGATCGTTTCAAGCGATATTGTCGGTGAGACGCACGCGAGTGTCTTCGATCCCAGTTGGACTAAGGTTATCGATAGGCGCCTGGTGAAGGTTGTGACCTTCTATGACAACGAGTGGGGGTACACAAACCAGCTTGTCCGCGTGGCTAAGATCTTCTAAGAAAGCACTATCGATGGCGGGAGAGGGCTCAGTATCGGTCCTCTTCCCGCCGCGGTGTCTGTTGTGCGGGAGGCCAACTTCGCACTTGAGTATCCTGTGCGATGAGTGCATTGTTGATCTGCCAAGGCTTGGAGGGCCACGCTGCGTGAAGTGTCAAGAGCCTCTTTCAGATCCATCTGTCGATCTGTGTCGCGCTTGTGGCACGAGAGAACGCTGGTTCGATCTTGCCATCTCTCTTGGACCGTACGAGGGCGCGTGGGGAGAACTCGTCAGGGCGCTGAAGTTCGACGTGGAGCCGGCTGTGGCCAGGTTCCTCTCTTCCCGTATGGCGGACTATCTCCTTAACCAGGAGCCATTGGGTGACATCGATGTCATCACCTATGTTCCGATGACGCGCCGCGCTCTGCGACAGCGGGGCTTCAACCAAGCAAGGCTCATAGCGCAGGGTCTTGGGCGGCGCATCCACCGTCCCGTGGCGCGCCTCTTGCGCAAGGTCCACGAAACATCGCCGCAGTCGCGCCTCTCGGCACGAGAACGGCGACGTAACTTGCGGGGCGCCTTCCGTTCGATAAGATCTATTCATGGGAAGGTTCTTCTCGTCGATGACATATTCACAACCGGATCGACGGTCGAAGAGTGTGCTCACGCGTTGAAGAACGGAGGTTGCGAGGAGGTCTTTGTTCTCACTGTAGCACGGGCATGAAGGAGGGGGAAGATGCGCGTGGAAACGATCTGCCTGGGTGAGCTGGCCACAAATTGCTACCTCGTCGACGCCGATGGGACGAACATACTCATCGATCCCGCGCAGCCTTGTGACGCCCTCACTTCGTTCATCGCTGATCATCACATCGATCTTGTCGTCAACACCCATGGTCACTTTGACCACGTCGGGGGTGACTGGGCCTTACAGAAAGCTGGAGCGCAGCTCCTCATCCATAAGGCCGATCTTCCACTGGTCGATCGTTTCTACCCCGATCATCCACCGTTCGACCGATATCTCGAGGACGGAGACACACTCCCGGGAGGGCTCCGCGTCATGCACACACCGGGACATTCACCGGGATGTATTACCCTAGTTGGGCAAGAGATCATCTTCGTCGGGGATCTACTCTTCGCCGGCTCGATCGGCAGAACTGACTTCCCTGGTGGCTCGATGAGCCAGATGAACAAGTCTCTGGCACGACTGGTCGCTCTTCCTGGGGACTACAAGGTCTATCCCGGGCACGGGCCGGCGACCTCACTTGCAAGAGAGAGACGGGCGAACCCCTATCTTCGTAACTTGGGGGTGAGAGGATGAGCGCAGAGCGGGCCGATGTGCAGCAGATCAAGGATCGCATAGATATCGTGGCTGTGATCTCGCGCTACGTTACCTTAACCAAGGCCGGGTCGAACTACAAAGGACGCTGTCCATTTCACAAGGACGATACCCCTTCCTTTTCAGTCAGTCCGGAGAAAGGCTTGTGGCACTGCTTCGGGTGCGGAGCAGGCGGGGATGTGATAGGTTTCGTGATGAAGATCGAGAACATCTCCTTCGTGGAGGCCGCAGAGAGGCTAGCGACGGAAGCAGGTCTATCCTTTACGTCGCACAAGGGAGATGATTCTCGCGATGAGTTGTATGAGATAAGCATCGCTGTCTCCCGCTGGTACGCCGATAACCTGGCAAACAGCGTGGCCGGCCGGCGCGGGCGGGAGTATCTGATCAAACGGGGATACCCTGAAGAGACGTGGGAGAGGTTTGGCCTTGGTTACGCCCTTCCCGGCTGGGATCACTTGAGGAAGAGATTCTCCGCTAAGTACGGTATCAAGCCGCTGATCGATCTGGGGCTCCTTGTGCGTAAGGATGAAGGCACAACGTACGATCGATTTCGCGATCGGGTGATCTTCCCCATCCTCGACCTCTCGGGCCGGCCGATCGCCTTCGGTGGTCGCTCTTTCGATGGACAGCCTAAGTACCTGAACTCACCAAAGACGGTGTTGTTCGACAAGGGGAACCACCTGTATGGCCTCTCTTGGGCGCGCGAGTCGATGCAGAAGGAACAAAGCGCCGTTCTTGTTGAGGGTTACACCGATGTTATCTCGCTTCACGTGGCGGGGATCACCAACGCTGTGGGGAGCATGGGCACGTCACTTACCCAGGGCCAGGCACACCTCCTCAGCCGCTTCGTCAAGGAGGTGGTGATATCCTACGATCGTGACACGGCGGGCGGGATTGCGTCGCTGCGAGGGATGCAAATCCTGCGCAATCATGGCCTTTCCGTGCGCGTCGTGCGCCTGCCGGAAGGGGATGATCCCGACAGCTTGGTTCGGAGGGAGGGAGCGGAGAGGATGCACCAACTCATAGACGCCGCTGCTCCATTCCACGTTTTCTACATAGAGTCGCTTAAAGAGAGGCATAACATGTCGACTATTGGGGGCAAGGAGGCGGTACTAGAGGAGGCAAGGCCATTCTTTCAGGGGATCCGCAGCCTTCCGTTGCGCCAGGAGATCACCACCCGTCTGGCCGAACTCCTCGACCTTCCTTTTGAAGGTCTCATGCGGGAACTAGCGCGCGGAGGCTCACAACGAAGACGTGAAGCGGACATCGAAGAAGAGGAAGAACGGCATTGGGATCCTCAGCGAATAATCTTGTCCCTCCTCTTGCGCGGAGAGGTGAGTTGGGAGCGTGTGGCAGCCCTCGTCTCGGCGGACGACTTTGCTCCTCGGTATCGGCCGATTGTAGAGAGGGTTTCTCAGACGAGGGGTCAAGTGGACGTATCTTCGATGACAACGTTCCTTGATGAGGATAGCGCTCGTGAGGTAAGCTATCTTACCCTGTCTGAGCCGCTGTGGAGTGATGTCGAGAAGGCATTACAGGATGCATTGGATCGGCTTGTGGAGCTTCCAGAGATTGAGAAGAAACTGCGTGACTTGCGCGGAAAGATGGAAGATGCTGAGAGATCGGGTGATCGTCGCCACCTCGACGAACTGCAGCGTGCTTACAGCGCGCTCGTAGCTCAGAGGCTGTCCAGGAGGAAAAGAGATGGCAAGAAGCAAGCAACAGGCCAGAGATAAACAGGGCATGAACAACCCCGCAGCGGAGAAGGCAGTCAAGGCGGCAGAAGCATCTGATGGCGTGCAGGACGTAATCGAAGAGGTCAAAGGGGTGACCCCTGAAAACGTGATCGAGGAGGAGGAGGATGGACTCTCCTCTGAGGATGAGATTCTCGAAGGAGACACTCTCCTGGAGGATGAAGCAATTGCTGTAGAGGAAGAGCCTCTTGCGATAGAAGCCGCAGCTCCTGATGCTGTGAATGATGCAGAGAAGATCGATGCAGGCAAGCAAGATCGCCTGCGCCGTATTGTCGATTCTGGAAGGTCTGCTCACAGAGAAGATCCGGTGAAGACCTACCTGCGCGAGATTGGGCAATACCCTCTCCTCACCAAGGAGGAAGAGGTTGAGCTTGCGACGTCGATGGAACGAGGAAATTGGGTTCGCGCCATTCGGGATGCTACCGACGCCGCAGAACGCCTAAGCCGTGTTGTCCTTCCCAAGAAGGGAGGGGTAAGCATCCTTCCTGAAGACAAGAAAGCAGAGCTTGAGGCGCTTGTTGAAGCCGGGAAGGAGGCTGCGGTCGCGTTGGGACTCGCCAAGCAGAAGAGCAAGGTGGACATCGTGGGGCTGCTGCAGAAGAAGGGACAGGAACTCGAACAGATTGACGCACAGGCGCGCGCCTCACGTGACAGATTGACAATCTCCAACTTGCGCCTCGTCGTTTCTATCGCAAAGCGATACACAAACCGTGGCCTTTCGTTTCTCGATCTGATCCAAGAGGGAAACATGGGCCTAATGAAGGCGGTGGAGAAGTTCGATTACAAGAGAGGTTTCAAGTTTTCCACCTATGCCACGTGGTGGATCAGGCAGGCGATCACTCGTGCTATTGCCGATCAGTCGCGTACGATCCGCGTTCCGGTACACATGATCGAGACGGTGCGTGATCTGAAACGCATCAAACGGGAATTCATCCAGCAACACGGTGCGGCGCCGACACTTGAAGACCTCTCCGAGATGATGGGGATGAGCATTGACAGAATCAAGAAGGTAGAGAACGTATCGTCTTACACGGCCTCGCTGGAGCGTCCGATAGGTGATGAGGAGGAAGATACCCTGTGTGACTTCATAGAGGACACCTCTTCCCCATCTCCAACGAAGGAGACGTTCCGCATGTTTCTGAAGGAGCAACTGAACCGCGCCCTCGACCAACTTGATGAGAGGGAGCGTGAGATCCTCAAGCTGCGGTATGGCCTGGACGATGACCACCCCCGTACACTGAAGGATGTCTCGTTGAAGTTCAATATCACTCGTGAGCGTGTTCGCCAGATCGAGATAAAAGCGATCGAGAAGCTGAAACACCCTTCCCGTCGCACCGAGCTGAAACGCTTCCGGGAGCTGCTGCTCGGGGAGGACTAGTTGAAACAGGCCGACAGGGTCGTCGTCATCCTGGGAGCGACCGCCGTCGGAAAGAGTTCCGTCGCTACTGAACTTGCCTTGAGGCTCGGTGGCGAGATTGTCTCAGCCGATTCGCGTGCCTTCTTCCGTGGCCTCGACATCGTTACGGACAAGCCGTCTATCGAACAGCGCCGGGGTATTCCCCATCACCTGATCGATGTCGTTCCACTGACGGGCAAATACGATGCGATGACATTTCGAAGTGATGTTGAGGCGCTGATTTCAGAGATCGAATCCCGTGGGCACTTGCCGATCATCGTTGGTGGTGGAACGCTTTACTTGCGCGCGATCCTACGCGGAATCTTCACTGGTCCAAGCGCCGATCACGAACTTCGCCAAGCGCTACTGCGTGAGCCGTCGGATGAGCTGTATGCACGATTGCAGAAGGTCGATCCGGAGGCGGCGGTTCGAATTCACGCAAACGATAGGCTGCGCATCGTGCGCGCACTGGAGGTGCACACGATCACAGGACAGCCGATTAGCGATCTGCAGAAGGAAGCAACACCTCTTCCGCTCGATTTCGCCGTTTTCGGCCTTAAGATGGAACGCGAAGCGCACCGTCAGGCTATCGCAGCTCGTGTTCGTGAGATGCTAGCAAATGGATTGATCGACGAAGTACGATCCTTGCGCGCTCAGGGATTGTCCCCGCAGCACCAGGCATACCGCACAATAGGCATCCCCGAGACAGCGGCCTTCCTTGATGGGCAGATCTCACGTCAAGATCTTGAAGAGCGGTTGATCAACAACACATGGTCCCTTGCTCGCCGCCAGATGGCGTGGTTCAAGCGCAATTCATCTGTCACCTGGATCGATGTCACAGGAAGATCGCCACAGGAAGTGGCAAAGGAGATTGATCGATTTAGTGATCGGGAGATCGGCAGATTGAAGAGATGAAAGGTGTTACTGGTGTAAGCGATCGCTCAGTGATTTAACTGCTGAATCATTCAATCACTAAATTGCCCGATTACTCAATCGCTCAATAGCAAAAGGGGGAGCACGATGAACGTGGTAAGTGCAGCTCAGATCAAGGCACTTGACAAGGCGGCGGTGGAGGCTGGAATCCCCGCCGGAGATCTGATGGAGAACGCCGGACGCGGTGTGGCGGAAGCGGTTATGCGCAGATCTCACGGCAAGAACAGCGTAGTCATCGCAGGGAAGGGCGGAAACGGTGGTGATGCCCTTGTCGCTGCGCGTGTTCTCAGTGAACGGGGCTATCGTGTACGAGCGTTCACCTTGTCTGCTATTGATGCGCTTATCCCAACAACGCGTGAGAAGGCGAAGCTCCTCAATGAGCGATTTCCCGGAAGGCTGAGCGTGCTTGATGATGACCTTGATGAGTTGAATCAGGCCCTCGTCACTGCCGATTATGCAATCGACGGGCTGCTTGGGATCGGGGTCGATCGCCCGCTCTCGGGTAAGTACCTCGAAGCTGTAAGGGCGATTAATGCTGCTGATCTGTTTCGAGTAGCGGTCGATCTGCCTTCAGGGCTTTCTTCAGACTCCGGTGGGATCATCGGCGAGGCGATCAATGCCGATCTCACGGTGTGCATGGCCGCGTACAAACCGGCGCACCTCCTCTATCCCTCGCGCAGCTACTGCGGAGAAGTCGTGTTTGTCCAGGTAGGCTATACGGATGATCTGTGGAAGACCGTGACGCCGATCGCGTGCGTGGTGGAGAAGTCGTGGATAGCTGATCACTTGCCTGCACGTCGCCCTGACGGGCATAAGGGAACGTTCGGGCGCGCATTGGTCGTTGCTGGATCGCTCGGGATGAGTGGAGCGGCGATCCTCACTGCCGCGGGAGCGCTGCGTGCCGGAGCAGGGTTAGTTACTATTGCCTGTCCCCGTTCGATTCAGGCGATCATTGCCACTGCCCTTCCCGAAGCGATCACCATCGGGTTGCCCGAAAGAGAAGGACACCTTACACAAGACTCCCTCGCTCCACTTCGAGATCACCTTGTTAGGGCGGACGTTCTCGCCCTCGGTCCGGGGCTGGCGCGAGCTGGCGATACCGGAGCGTTCGTGTGCGCGCTGATCGCGGAAGTTAAATCGCCGCTTGTGATCGATGCTGATGGCCTCTTCGCTCTGGATCATGAAACCCTGACTCTGACCGCCGGTCATGCAATCCTCACTCCTCATCCTGGAGAGATGAGCCGCCTGATCGAGCGTCCTGCTGGCGAAATCGATGCAGAGCGGATCGAAATTGCGCGTGCCTTTGCTCGGGAGCACAATGCTGTCCTCCTG
Source organism: Candidatus Bipolaricaulota bacterium (assembly GCA_021163015.1). Classification (GTDB taxonomy): domain Bacteria; phylum Bipolaricaulota; class Bipolaricaulia; order UBA7950; family UBA9294; genus M55B144. The sequence continues at coordinate 2,781 of JAGGXO010000118.1, read as the reverse complement.
CTCAAAGGCAGCCCGACCGCGATCGGAACGCCGAAGGGCGATGTCTTCCTTAACCCGACCGGGAATACCGGTCTTGCAACGGGCGGAAGCGGAGACGTGCTGACCGGGATCATCGCCGGGCTCCTCGCAGGGGGCGCCCCTATGCGCGACGCTGCGATACTGGGAGCATACATGCACGGATATACCGCCGATTACCTTGCTCGTGACCACTCGGAACGATCGATCATCCCCAGCGATCTGCTCGAAGCTCTCCCGCAGGCAATCAAGGAGCTGGAGGATGCCTGAGCTTGAACTGATAGACACACACGCTCACCTCGATTCCAGTGATTACAGCGATGATCGCGCAGCGTTAATTGCGCGCACGTTCGCCGAGAGAATCGGCGTGATCACCGTTGGCGTAGATCTTGAATCGAGCGAGGCGGCGCTGAAGCTTGCCCAGCATCACAAGTTCATCTGGGCCGGGGTGGGAATCCATCCGCACGAGGCAAGAACATTCAACGCTCAGGTTGAGAAGCGATTGCGCGAGCTTGCCACTGATCCCAAGGTCGTCGCGATAGGCGAGATCGGGCTCGACTACTACCGTGATCTCTCCCCACGTTCTGTGCAGCGGGATGCGTTTGTTGAGCAGATAGAACTGGCAAACGAGCTTGATCTCCCGGTGATAATCCATAATCGCGAATCGACCAAAGACATGCTCGCCATACTGCGCAGACACCGGCCGAAACGTGGAGTGATCCACTCCTTCTTCGGGGATATCGATCTGGCACGCGAGTTCCTGAAACTCGGTCTCTATCTTGGAATCGGCGGGCCACTCACGTTCAAGAAAAACGACATCCTTCGCGATGCGGTAAGCCAGATCCCGCTCGATAGGATTCTCCTCGAGACTGACTCTCCCTACCTGACCCCTGTTCCGTACCGCGGAAAGCGGAACGAACCTGTCTACGTTCGCTACGTTGCAGAGGAGATCGCCCGACTGAAAGGCATTTCTCCAGAACAAGTAGCAGTGATCACCACTCAGAACGCTCGGCAGCTATTTGGCATATGATTTAGGTACCGAAAACGTCGGGTACTCCCGCGACGTAGGGCTCTGCAAGGCAGGCAAGGCCCTGAGCTATGAGAAACGTGATAATGACGGGCTTACGTAGCGTCGCAGCTCATCTGCGACGTTGCTCGCCACACGTAGGACTCCACAAGGGAATTTCATTGGCTCCTTGTCGTTTCGAGTGGGTAGCCAAAGAGAACGGGTGAAGTGCCAAGACTCTCGCAGAGAAGCAAAAGTATTCTCCCGCAGAGCGCAGAGGTAAGTGTCGAGATGAAAGAAGCAAGAGATAGAGCACTTCTTGCGGTCACTGTGTCTTGAGTAAGCGATAGCAGGCAGGCGAGAGAATGGCACTCATTGTTTATGGGTTGGTATTTCGTTGCCCATTCCAAGCAGATAGGAAGGTCAAGTTACCCGCTCAGAATGATAACGAACCGGGCCGCTAAACGGACCTATTTACCATCCATTCCACGACATGCTCTGCGAACTTATGAAAGCCTTCCAGGCGCTGCAACTTCTTCAGTACCTCGGTCCAATCTATTTCCAGATACTCGTGAACAAGGATGTTGCGGAAACCGGCATCAGGAGCGAGACGATGTGCAAGGTCGACGGAAAGCACTTCCGCCTCTCGCAACGCTTCTATCGCTCCGTAGGCATCACTCGGTTTTTCCAGACCTTCCACAGTGATTATCCGGTTAGCAATGTCGATGCAAGCCTGGGCTGCAACCTCGAGATTCCTTCCACGATATCCTTGAGGTAGGGATCGGTCTCGAATTCATCCCTCGGCTTTGTCCTTAGCGGCTCGAGTTTTCGCAAGCATCCTTTCAGTCGCTCCAAGCGCCTCTCGATACCGTTGAACTCCTCGTTCATAATCCTCACATGTCTCCTGCAACAGCTCCCTGCGTCGCGCCCGCAGAACAGGTAGCTGGTCGAAATACATACTCATCGTGTCTGCTTCGAATTCCACCCTCGTCGCGAAGGTCTTTTCATAGACGGGCTGCCTGGCAGCAATCACATTGTAGACAAACTCGATCGGCGCCTGACCCTCCCTTTGCACGCGAGCCGAAGAGATACGCAAGCAGAATGGGAAGTGCCTGCGTGGCTTCGGTAAAAAAGCCGCGCAGCTTCATCATAACAGCGTCTCTCTCGTTCATTCCTTCTCCCCTGACACCATGATTCTAGTGCTCGATGCCCTCGCAGAGCAAACGCCGCAAGCTTGCTGCCGTATCTTGGCGTACTATGGTAGTAGGTTCGCCAGCAGTGCTGAAGTACTTTCCAGGACCTGCCGATCCTCATCCGTGAAGGCGCTGGCTTTGTCGCTATCGATATCGATCTCGCCGATCACATCATCTCCGGCGTAGATCGGCACGACGATCTCCGAGCGCGTCTGCGGGAAGCAGGCAAGGTAGCGTGGATCGGCGTTTACATCAGCGACAACCACCGTCTTCCCTGTGCGCGCAGCGAGGCCACAGATCCCCTGCCCCACTGGGATACGCACATGCTGTGTCGCCTCCGGGCCGTCCCATGCGGCAAGCACGAGTTCCTCACCCTGGCGCATGTAGATTCCCACCCAATCGAATTTGCGTACAAGGCGGCGCAGTTCACGCACGGTGACCTCGCACGCCGCAGCAAAGGAGGGAGCTTTGGCGATTTTTCCTCTCAACGATTCAATAAGCGTATCCATGTGAGGGATTATAGCGCCCTAGACCGTTCGCATCGAGCATGGTATCCATTCTTCGGCT
>JAGGXO010000189.1 GCA_021163015.1 Candidatus Bipolaricaulota bacterium | reverse complement strand
TCGAGGAGGACATCGACCGCCACATCGGGAACATCGTTCCTCAGATTGCGCGAGGAGAGCGGAGAGGAGAAGCCCCGCAGGCCGACCTGTTCATCGGCCCAATCCCGTACGACGTGTTGATAGATCTGTCCGAGCACGGTGCTGTTCTCGCCGTAGACGCGGTACAACTCCTTGTACGCACGCTCGCGAAGCTCCGGGCGAGGATCACGGGCGTAGGTCATCAGCTCGGAGTGGGTGAGCGATTTTTCCTCACCGTCGACCTCCATTTTGAACGTGAACTTACTGGTCAACATCTCGTACAGGGTGACAAGAGCATCAACACCGTTTAGGTCCTTGATGTTGATCACCTTCTCCACGGGTTCGGAGAGGGTGTATGGCTTGTAGCGACGAAGCGAGAGCAGGTAGTAGGATAGATCGCCACTTGCAGAAAGGAGCTGTTCGGTAGCGGAGTCATCCAACCCCTTCCACCATAGCTCAAAGAAGAGGGCGCGGTTGTGGGCATCGGCGAGGACGCTCTCCACGCGGCCGCGGAAAGAGAGTGCGTCCTGATTGTGTGTGTCCTCGGCAAACCATAGCTGCCCGTACGCTTCCAGGCGCCGCACGAGCGAACCGATGTGCTCCACGATCTCAAGCACCGTGATGAAATCGTTCGGGTTCATTTCAGGAGAGAGCATCGACCGCTTCGTCTCCAGGTCACTGACCACCTGCTCAAGCTGATCGAGGTATTCACTGCCGATCTCTTCAGGTCGATCGGAAGCTGAAATCAGATCAGCAAGCGACCAGCGGCTCTGTTCGTAGACACGTCCGTTCATCTCATTCCCCTTAATGGCTTCGTCGATCACCGATTATACGGAATCAGCACCGTTGCCAGCAAGACTGATCTCCTTAGCCACCTCTCGCATCCCCATAATCACGTCCTCAAACAAGTCCTTTAGTTCCATTCCGAGCATCTGCGCCCCGTTTGCGATAACCTCGCGATCCACGCCGGCAGCAAAACTCTTGTCCTTCCACTTCTTGCTTACCGATTTGACCTTCATGTCGAGGACGCTCTTTGATGGACGCACGAGAGCCACGGCCGTCACTAAACCTGTTAGCTCATCGATTGCGTACAGAACCTTCTCCATCTCATGCTGCGGCTCGACATCCGTTACGAGGCCCCAACCGTGTGACATGATTGCTCGGATGTAGTCCTCCGGCCAGCCGCGCTCCTCGAGAATCTCCTTCGTCTTCTGGCAATGCTGCTGCGGATAGCGCTCATAATCGAGATCGTGCACAAGACCGATGATCCCCCATTTCTCTTCATCCTGGCCACGCTTACGCGCCATGTAGCGCATTACCCCTTCGACGGACAGGGCATGCTTGATCAGGCTGTTCGAGTGGTTGTATTCTTTCAACAACGCAAATGCTTCATCCCTTGTTGGTATATATCTCACAATTCTACCCCCTTTTACATTTCAGTGACGTCCATTGTCTATTCGAACTTCCCCTCAACTATACATCCCAAAGTGGCGGTATCCAATCATTTGACAGTGGTCCACAAAATGGGTATTGTTGGTAATGGTTAGAAGGCATGGTTGACTGGCCAATGTACCAAGGAGGAATGATGGGAGCAGCGTTCAAGAAGTTGGAGAGCAAGAAGCGCAACGTCCAGATTGCTGAACAGATCATCGCTTCCATCCAGGATAGCACCTACAAACCTGGTGAAAAGCTCCCCCCCGAGCGAATGCTCGCCGAGCAAATTGGGGTCAGTCGGCCCTCGGTAAGAGAGGCACTGTGCGCGCTAGAGATGGTGGGACTGCTGGAGAGCCGAGTCGGAGATGGAACCTACGTTCGCAGCACCGATCCACTATTCACCCGTGCTCAGGCTCTGGCTATCTTGGAGATGAGTGAGAGCCCATTCGAGGTCCTCGACGCACGCCGAATTCTGGAAAGTACTGTCGCCGCGATCGCCGCGGAGAGGGCGGAACAGGCAGACTTGGAACTGATGCAGGACGCTCTCTCGTTAATGAAGCAAGCGACACAAGAAAAGGACGATGATGCCTATTTGCACGCAAATATCGACTTTCATATTGGCGTGGTAAAGGGGGCAAAGAATTCATACCTAGAAAGCGTGATCACGCCATTGATCCGCACCATGGAAGATCGACTGTCGCGAGCGATGCGCAAGAGCTATCTAATCGAGCATGAGCAGGAACGAAACGCGTACAAGATCCACGAACGGATCTTCCTGGCAATAGAAGATGCTAATCCCGCTGCAGCAAGAAAAGAGATGGAGGAGCACTTTCGCGATGTGGAAACTCATCTCAGTGAGGACTACAAACCAGGGAGGTGATACATCGTTTGTGGATTGAACGGCTAAGACAATTGAGAACGAAGATTGCTATCACCAAAGTGTGCAGTAAAGGAGGAAAAAGAATTATGAGAATAAAAACAAGAACGGTAAGAAGGGTGATACTGGCAGCGCTAGTTTTGTTGGCAGGGTTGCTGATTACCCTTCCCACTTTAGCCAGCGGTCTGGATACTTTGGTCTATGGCGCTGACTCCGATGTGCAGGGACTCTCTCCTATCCTTACCAATGACCGAGTGTCGGCCAACGTCATGGATCAGATCTATGACACGCTGTTCGTGAGAGACTGGGATACCATGGGTATCAAGCCCAGTCTGGCGCTCAGTTACGAGAATCCAGATGCGTTGACGTGGATCATTCGTCTGCGACCGAACGTGGTCTTCTCCGACGGAACACCGTTCAACGCTGCTGCAGTTAAGTTCACGTTCGAACGGCTCCTCGACCCCAAAGTGGCCGCGCCACGCGCCAGTCTGCTCAAAATGGTGGACAAGATCGACGTGGTGGACGATCTGACGGTGAAGATTACTACCAAGTACCCGTTCGGTCCGTTCCCGGCGATTCTCACCCACGGTAACTCTGAGATCATCAGTCCGACTGCTGTCGCTAAATACGGTGATCTGATGCAGAACCCGGTTGGCACTGGCCCATTCAAGCTGGAAGAATGGGTCCCTGGGGATCACATCACCTTGGTCCGGAATGATAGCTACTGGGGGGATGCTCCTAAGCTCAAGCACGTGATCTTCCGAATCGTTCCTGAGGGATCGACACGTGTAGGACTCCTGCAGACAGGAGAGATTGATTTCACTGATCTTATCCCTACTCCGCTCTTCGCTACTCTCAAGGACGATCCTCAGGTCACCGCTGTTGCTCCGTTAGGGACTCCTGTCCGCTATTTGTCGTTCAATTTCCAACGGAAGGTGCTCCAGAACTTGAAGGTGCGCCAGGCAATCGCCATGGCCATCGACCGCAAGGACATCGTGACCGCTCTTGATGGGTTGGCCTCGGCATCTAGATCCATTATCGGGCCCAAGGTATTTGGGTACGACCCAACTGCTGAAGCATTCGGGTATAGCTATGATCCGACGAAGGCAAAGGCGCTCCTTGCTGACGCTGGCTATCCTGATGGATTCACCACTACCCTGTGGTACGGGGTTACGGGGGATTATCCGGTGGTAGCGCAGGTGATCCAAGAGCAATTAAGCAAGATCGGAATTAAGGTTGAGCTCAAAGGCCTCGACTGGGCAACATTCCTAAGTGCTACCCGCAAAGGAGACCAAGACATGTTCCTGCTCGGTTGGACCAATCTTACCGCTGACGGAGAGGAGCTCCTCTATCCCAACCTCCACTCGGATAACATTGGGGGCGCAAACCGTGCCTTCTACAGCAACCCAATGACCGATGGGTTGATCATGGCCTCGCGGGTGAATGTAGACCAGAAGGTGAGATTGGCCGCACTGGAGGCGGCAAACGCCGCATTGATTACCAACGGGGCATGGATCGCTCTGTACGACCAGCTCAATATCCTTGCTTACAGCAAGAAGGTTCAGAACTTAGTCGTGAATCCGAACCAGAGCTGGATCCTAAAAGACGTGTATAAGC
>JAGGXO010000041.1 GCA_021163015.1 Candidatus Bipolaricaulota bacterium | reverse complement strand
CTCTTGGAGATTTCGTCGCGTTCAGTCAGTACCTGATGATGCTCACATGGCCTATGATCTCGCTTGGCTGGGCGGTGAACATCATCCAGCGCGGCCGCGCATCGCTTGGGCGCATCAATCGCCTCCTCGCTGCGGAACCAGAGATCGTTGATCCGCCACGCCCGCAGACTCCTCATGGATCGAACATTGAAATCAGCAATCTCACTTTCTCCTATCCATCTCGCGATGGTAATGCCCCCGCTCTGTCGGATATCGATCTTGGGATCGACGAAGGGACGACGCTGGGCCTCGTTGGCTTGACCGGCGCGGGGAAGAGCACGCTTGTGCGAATGATCCCGCGTGTCTTCGACCCCCCTCCAGGGTGCGTTAAGCTGGGAGGAGAAGACGTGCGCAACCTGAGCCTCGCCAAGCTGCGGGGGATGATCGGATTTGTCCCCCAGGATCCGTTCCTATTCTCCGCCTCCATCAGTGAGAACATCGCCTTTGGTAATCCTGAGGCAAGCACGGAGCAGGTGGAGCAAGCAGCGCGACTGGCAGGGATTCACGATGAGATCATTGCCTTCCCCGAGGCGTACGAGACGCGCGTGGGAGAGCGTGGCATCGCTCTCTCCGGCGGCCAGAAACAACGGGTGGCGATAGCACGAGCGCTCCTGCTCGTACCGCAGATCCTCATCTTCGATGATCCCCTCTCCGCAGTAGATGCCGAACGTGAAGCGTTCATACTACGCAATTTGCGCGAATTCTTCCGTGGGAGAACGGCAATTCTTATCGCCCATCGCCTCTCAGCCGTGATGCACGCGGATCGAATCGTGGTACTGGACAGAGGGAAGATCGTTGAACGAGGAACGCACGCAGATCTCCTCGCCCGCGGCGGCATATACCGCAGAATCTGGGATCTACAACAAGCGCAGAAGGAGGTGAATGGTGAGCCAGCATAACACGCACGATGATAATGTTATGGGTAAGGCATTCGACGCACGTCTGATGCGTAGACTTATGCACTTTCTTAAACCCTATTGGAAGATGTTCTCAGTCTGCGTGTTGCTGATCCTGGTTCTCACCGGAATCCAGACAGTGCTTCCCTACATCACCAAGGTCGCAATCGATGACTTTCTCACACTGCCGTGGGCGGTCGTCACGTTGGACAGTTCTCCATCCGTTGGTAAGCCTATCGCTCTTGCTGATGGTCGCTACCTAATACGGACAAACGAGGTTCCATCCGACATGCGCAAGACCTGGGAGTTGTCTGGTGCACTCTCCGCAAAGCGCTACCTGTTCGTGCCACAGGGGAGCGCGCAGGAGGCGGTAGCCAGTCGCTATCCGCAGGTGTTCACACCCGCTCCCGGCGGTTCCTTCGCCTCAGAGGAGGCGCTGCGAGCACTCCCTGCCGCGGACACGATCGTGCTGCGTCAGGGAGCAATCACCGGCGTCATCAGACTGGCGATTCTGTTTGCGATAGCCCTCATAATTCGCTTCCTATTCGGAGTAGGACAGGTATACCTGCTACAGCTGACCGGCCAGAAGGTAATGTACGACATGCGCCGCCAGATCTTTGCCCACGTTCTTCGCCTGCCCCTATCGTACTTCGACAGCACACCTGTTGGTCGTCTCGTCACTCGCGTAACCAACGATGTTGCCGCGATCAACGAGATGTTTACATCCATGCTCGTCAATCTGTTCCGCGATGCGTTCCTGATCCTCGCCGTGATTGGGATCATGTTCCATCTAGAGTGGAAGGTCGCGCTCGTGATCCTCGCCCTGTTCCCGTTCATCATCCTCGCAGCGTTCGAGTTCCGAAGACGGGTCCGCTCCGCCTATCGCGAGGTACGACGCCAGATCGCACGACTCAACGCCAATCTGCAGGAATCGATCTCGGGAATGCGGATCATTCAGGTGTTCGTGCAGGAGATGAAAGCAAACGAACGCTTCCAGAAGATAAACATCAACAAGTACCGTGCCAGCATGCGACAACTACTGACATTCGCCGTCTTCCGACCACTAATGAGTTTCCTCAGTTCGTTTGCCGTTGCGCTAGTCATCTGGTACGGCGGCCGAAACGTACTCCAGGGGAGCCTCTCCCTTGGCGCGCTTACAGCATTCATTCAGTACGTGCGGATGCTCTTCGAACCGATCCTGGAGCTGTCGCAGGGGTACAACGTTCTGCAAGGGGCGATGGCGGCGGCAGAGAGAATCTTCATCCTTCTCGACGAGCCTGAGGAGGATCGTGGCGGTGGAGAGAGAATCAACAACCTGCAAGGAAAGATCGAATTTCGCCACGTGTGGTTTGCCTACAATGAGGAGGACTGGGTGCTAAAGGACGTGTCCTTCACCGCTGAGCCCGGATCGAGTGTAGCGATCGTCGGTCCAACCGGATCAGGAAAGACCACGATAATTCGGTTATTGCTGCGCATGTACCAGATCCAAAAGGGAGAGATCCTGCTGGACGGCGTCTCGATCGACAAGCTTGATCTCGCATTTCTGCGTTCCCGCATGGCAGTTGTGTTGCAGGAAGTGTTCCTCTTCTCGGGCGATATCATGGAGAACATCCGCTTGCATTCAGATATCCCCGAAGAAGAGGCCATAGAGGCAGCACGCTTCGCAAACGCTTCCTTTGTCGAGGAACTGCCGAATGGGTACCAAACCGAGGTCAAAGAACGCGGAGTGACACTATCGGTAGGCGAACGGCAGCTCCTGTCATTTGCCCGCGCAGTGGCATTCAAGCCGCAGATCCTCGTCCTCGACGAGGCAACAGCGAGCATCGATTCACAGACTGAAAGCATCGTCCAAAACTCGCTTGCAAAGATCATGGAGAATCGCACATCGATCGTCATCGCTCACCGCCTCTCGACGATCCGCAAGTCCGACAAGATAGTTGTCCTGCACAATGGAAAGATCGTGGAACAAGGGACTCACGAGCAATTAATCTCTCTAGACGGGCTCTACGCTGCCCTCCACGCCTTACAGTTTGCTGAAAGCTAGGCAAGACTCCTACAGTTCCAATGGTAGGTGTGCAGTATCGTTCCAAGACTCCACAATCCACTCCCCCTCGGATGATGAGATAGCGCTTATGCTCGTGTTATCGCAACGCAGGCGGAAGATCGACTCATATGGAAACCCGAGAACGTGCCAGAGGAGAACGCGCAAGACTCCCCCATGGGTGACAGCAACGATCGTCTCATCGGGGTGTTTCATGCGCATTTCGTCAAGGAAAGATGCCATTCGTCTCTCTATCTGAAGACCACTCTCTCCGCCGCCGGGGAAGACATACCCTGCTCCGGCTCGTGCGATCTCAGCGAAGACATTCGCATACTTGATCCGCGCGTCTGCCTGCAGTTGCCCCTGGAGCAATCCAGCGTGCCGCTCGCGCAGCCTTCTATCATCAATCACGGGAAGTTTGTAGGCACGAGAGATAATCATTGAAGTATTCGCCGCACGCCCAAGATCGCTGCTGTAGATTGCACCAAGGCGATACTGCGATAGCCGCCTGGCGACGGCCTCTACCTGTGCGATCCCCATTGGAGTCAGTGGACTATCGCTCTGTCCCATGTAGCGATGCTCCACATTTGCTTCCGTCTCTCCGTGCCGTACGAAGAGCACGCGTACATCGCCGTTTGTAGTTTCTTGAGAAGTCATTAATAGCGGATTGTCTCTTCTCCGATCTTGATTCGCAACTGGAAGCGCGTCAAGCACCCATCTGAGCCCATCACTCCTGGCCCAGAAAACGGTCGTACTAGCTTCCAAAATCAGTTCGCGATTTGCTGCCCGACGTCAAGTCAAGAGTGTTGGAGACGAGTCTCGTTTCCCGTTGTTCTTCTCTGGGTTATCTTGCCTCATCTCTGAGGAACCGCATTGGGAGCGAGGTTTGAATCTTTCCTACCTATTGACAAGGGCGCGTTTTTGTGCTATCGTTTGCATGATCTTCCATGAGAACCATCAGAGATTACGACGAGACATTTTGGGTTCAAGAAAAGGGCTGTCTAGTCTTTCTATCAGGTCTAAGTAATGACACACTTGAGGAGTGCAGCCTCGCCGGGGTACATCTCGTCATTGAAGCGCCCGCTTATGGGGCTGGGATCACATCGATCTATCAACAGATGTTTCTTGGATGCCAGAGCCATGCAGCTACTATTCCTGTTACAGGAGGTGATACGTAAGAGAGAATATGTTGTAGAAAGAACATGTAGCATAGTTACTAGAGCAAGGAGGAGGGAAGATGAAACGTTTACTTGTGTTGATGCTGATCGGGTGTCTTGTGGTGGCTGGAGGGCTGGTTGCCCTGGCGCAGAATACAGAGACTATTACAATCACCATTCGTTGTCGGGCGAAACCGCCAATGGAGAACTGGCGTGGCAACAACTTTATTCTTGCTGCCGAGGAACTCAACGCCGACCTGGAGGCTGCGGGTGACTCTAGGCGTGTAGAAGTGGTGATCAATCAGGACAACATCGATTGGGGCGATTATGTGACGGAATTCGTGTTGGGCTACGGCGCAGATGAGTCGCCTGACATATGGCTCACCGGGCACGAGTACATCGGTGCTCAGGCTGAGGCGGGCCGGATCATCTCGTTGGATGAACTGATGAAGGAGTTCCCCGGGTTCAACAACGTTATCGATAACCTGTGGGACAGTACAAGCTACAAGGGCAAGATCTGGGGGGTTCCCCAAGATGCTGAGGCACGCCCCCTTTACTTCAATAAGGTTTTGTTAGGCAAGCTGGGTTGGCCTGCGGACGAGATCGCGGCTCTGCCAGAAAAGATCGAGAAGGGCGAATTTACCCTCTACGATATGCTGACGGTAGCCAAGGAAGCGGTGGACAAAGGCGTGGTCGCTAATGGCAACGGATTCTGGACCCGTCCAAAGAACGGCCCTGACTTCACTCCCTTTTACTACGCTTTCGGCGGGGAAACAATTGATGCTGCAACCGGCAAGCTGGTCTTCGACAAAGAGGCTGGAGGGAAATACTACAAGTTCTTCTATGATGCTGCACAGAACTACGGTTCCATGGCTTGTCTCGGCTTGGGCTGGTCCGATGCCTGGCATCCTGGGGTATCCGGGAGCAAGGTCTTGTTCTGGATTGGCGGAACGTGGCAGTGGGCCGAGTGGGCGGAGGCCTACCTTAAGGCCCTCGGAGGAGAGGACTATATGTGGAAAACCTTCGGCTTCGCATTGATTCCCGCTGCAGAGAAGGGCGGGCGGCCGAACACCCTTACCCACCCGTTAGCCTACCTCATCAGTTCTCAATGTAAGTATCCGGACCTGGCGCTGGCCCTGATCGACAAGGTCACCGAGTTCGGGCCCAACACTCGTCACGCCATTGCCAGCACACACCTCGGTATCCTGAAAGGGCAGACGGAGTACAAGTTCTATAAGTCCTCTCGTTTACTGAGCGAGGCATTGTACATGCTAGACTACACCACCTTCTTGCCCAATAATCCCAATTGGGGATCCTATTCCAGCATCATCTACGAAGCCCTTGCAGCGACGGTGGGAGGCGACTTTACCCCCCAGGAGGCGGTGGACTTCGTGGTCGATGGGCTCCAGCGTGAGCTAGGTGATAACATAATAATCCGGTGAAACGAAGAACAGAGCAAATAGGGGGGAAGGGGGAATCCCCCTTCCCCTCTCTATCAGGAACGAGGAACGTCAGGTTCTCTCGGATGCGAGGTCAGCTTGCACCGTATGTATTTCTCTCTCCTACGCTTGTTTTAGTAACTTTATTCTTCTTTATTCCACTTGTAATGGTCTTTATCCTAAGCTTTACGAACCTAGATATGACCAACTTCGGTATTCTTGAGTGGTGGAGCCCGGCAAACTGGAGTTTGGATAATTACATAAAGATCTTTACCAACAGGTTCTTCTCAAAGATCCTCGGCAACACAATCATGTATGTGGTTCTGACTCTGACTGTGTTCAACGTGGGGCTGGCGTTAGTCATTGCCTTGATAACGACGCACATCAATCGGCGAGCCGGCTTTGCCTTTCGGGTGTTGTGGTTCCTCCCGCGTATCACTCCGGTGGTTGTCTACATCATGATGTGGAAGGCCCTGGCCGGCCCCGCACCAATGGGAATCATAAACAGTATATTGGGCCCCTTAGGCATCGGTAGTGGAAAATACCTACTTAACACTAACCCTTGGGTCTTCATCATCCTGGCCAACGGTTTCATCGGTGCCTCGTTTGGCATGATTCTCTTCTCCTCGGCTATCGAAGCGATTCCTAAGGATTACCTCATGGCCTCCAAAGTAGATGGGGCGACAACCTGGCAGACAATCCGTTACGTCGAACTTCCTGCGCTCAAATGGCCACTCCTTTTCGTCACTACCTATCAAACGCTCTCTCTTCTAACATCCTTTCAGCAGATCATGCTCCTCACCGATGGAGGTCCCGGTCTTTATCAAACAGAAGTCTGGGCGTTGACTGCTTACCATCGGGCACTAACGAGCTATTTTGGGAATACCCAGTGGGGGTATGGCGCGGCCTGGTCGGTGGTGCTGGTGATTATCGGTATCGTGATGGCCGTCATCTACCTGCGGGTGTTCAAGTTCGGAGAATTGGTAGAGGAGCCGAAGATAGACCAGCTATGATGTATACTCAAAGAGGCGCGATAGCGTGATAGTACGACCGAAGGTTAAGCCTGTCCTTGCTTATCTGGCTTTAGTTGTACCGAGCAGTCTTGTCCTTCTCGGTTTTCTGTGGCTGCTGATTACCAGCTTCTCGACAAGGACGGAGGGGTTGAAGTCGCTAGGATGGACTTTGCACAACTGGCGGTTCCTGTGGGAATCACCGTTCGGTCCCGGCTATCCCAGCATCTGGCAGATAACCCTCAATACACTGTTGATGTCTTTGATCATGACCGTGATCGTGGTGGTGGTCTCGTCTATGACTGGCTACGCCCTTGCGCGGATGAAGTTTCCCGGGCGGAAGAGCTTCCTTTCCTTGACCCTAATCCTGCACGCTTTTCCCAGTGTGACGCTGTTGATCCCCATCTATTTCGTGCTTCTTTGGATCACGAAGATCCCCCTCATCGGACGTGGTGTTCCGCTCCTTGGTGGCTTCGGGTATAACACGGTAGGTGGTGTGGCTTTGGTTATGGTTGCCTTTCAACTTCCGTTCGGTATTTGGATAATGAAGGGTTTTTTCGACAATATATCCTGGGATATGGAACGTTCAGCATTGATCGATGGAGCCTCCCGTTTCAAGGTCTGGTGGCAGATTATCATGCCCAATATTAGGCCTGGGGTCGCGGCGCTGTCTGTCTTTTCGTTTCTCACCGCTTGGAATGCCTACTTGATTCCGCTTACGTTTACGGCCGGACGCGCTGGAAAGTCCGTGGTTCTGTCCCTATATTTACAGAACTTCATAAGCGAATCTGTCATGACTGAATGGAACGCGGTAGCGGCGGTGGGCTTGTTTCAGTTGATCCCAGTGGTGGTATTCTTCCTCTTCACTCAAGAGGCATTGTTAAACATCTACGGTGGTGGAAGGAAGGGAGGAGCATGATCTGGCTGACAAAGCCTATTTGAGGAGAACGCTAGAATGAAGATCACTATAAAGGCTTTGTGCAAGCTTTTCGGAAAGGTGAAAGCGGTTGACAATCTTGCTTTAGAGATCCGGGATGGAGAGTTTGTGGCCCTCCTGGGACCATCAGGTTGTGGGAAGACTACCACTTTGCTCATGCTTGCGGGGATCTATAAGCCTTCTTCTGGTAGCATCCGCTTTGGCGAGAAGGTGATCAATCACCTTACCCCGAAAGAACGCAATATAGGGATGGTCTTTCAAAGCTATGCCCTATACCCACATATGACTACGTTTGATAATATATCTTACCCACTGAAATTAAAGAAGGTTCATAAAAAGGAGATGATGAAGCGGGTTCAGGCAACCGCTGATATGATGGGGATTGGGGAACTCCTGGATCGCAAACCCGCTGAACTCTCCGGTGGCCAGCAACAGCGAGTCGCTGTGGCGCGGGCACTGGTCAAAGAACCAGCAATTCTGCTCTTCGATGAGCCCCTCTCGAACCTCGATGCCAAGCTGCGCTTGCGGATGCGGGGGGAGATCAAGCGCTTACAGGAGAGCCTGGGCGTAACCTCCGTATACGTGACCCACGATCAGGTTGAGGCGATGACCATGGCGAGCCGGATTGCAGTGATGAACTTCGGTGTGCTGCAGACCTACGGTAGTCCCAATCAGCTCTATGATCATCCTGATACCGTGTTCGTAGCCGGATTCATCGGTGCCCCCCCGATGAATTTTCTCGAGATGCGCTTTGAAGAACGGGACGACGGTTTCTACCTTGGGAGTCAGGCTCTGGAAATTCGCATTCCGGATGAACGGGGAGCCCAAGCCAAACAGAATGATGTTCCGCAACGAGTGATCATGGGTAGCCGCCCTGAAGACGTAAGCGTCGTGGCGGAACGCGATGGAGATTTCAAGGCCGAGGTCTACTTGATTGAGCCTTTGGGCCGCGAAGATTTGGTTACCTTCAGGTTTGACTCAGAGGAGATCCGTGCACTGACTCCGGCTCCCTTCCACGGGCAGATCGGCGAGACGATGTCCCTTAAGTTAGACAAAGAGAAGGTGCACCTGTTCAACCCGGAGACGAAAGTTTCCGTCTTAAGGAGTGGCAACGGTGGAAGCTCATAGCAGCGCTGGCGGTATCAAGGTGTGATTCGTGATGGAAGTGGGGCACTCGTTCGTGGAACGTAATCCGTTGTTTTTGCGCGCCCGAAAAGTGGTATAGTTCGGGCCACAAGAATCATCGTGTCTAAATCGTGTCTAAGGAGAGGGCAGCATGCGAAACAAAATAGGGCTCAACATCCACTCGGGAAGGATCAACGGCGATCTCGAACTGTTAAAACGAGATGTCCGTGCCATTGCGGCGGCAGGCTTCGATGTGGCCGAAATACCGGTCCACGGTGTCGACGCGGTGGTGAACGGACATCTGCGTGAAGGAAGAGCAAAACGGGTGAAAGAGATCTTAGATGGATTCGATCTAGACTACACCGTACACGCACCGGACAGGCTGAATCTGAGGGACTTTCAATACCCCGATGTTCAACGGAAGGTCTTTGCAGCCAGCATTCAGTTTACCGCTGCGATTGGGGCCAAGAGACTCGTATACCATCAAGGGAAGCTGAAGAGCAACGGCAGTGATGTCAGTGAGGAAGAGGCGCGCGAGGTAGAGATAGACGAGCTGGCCGAGCTTAGCAAACTGGCCAAAAAGGAAGGGGTAACGGTCTGCGTCGAGAATATCCACTCGAGCATTACACACCTGGTAAAGTTATTGGAG